>DASTKA010000341.1:0-6774 GCA_035716165.1 Mycobacterium sp.
CCGGTGTCGATGCTGATCCCCCGCGTCGTCGGCTTCAAGCTGACCGGTGAGATCCAGCCGGGCGTCACGGCCACCGACGTCGTGCTGACCGTCACCGAGATGCTGCGCAAGCACGGCGTCGTCGGCAAGTTCGTCGAGTTCTACGGCGAGGGTGTGGCCGAGGTGCCGCTGGCCAACCGCGCCACCCTGGGCAACATGAGCCCCGAATTCGGTTCCACCGCAGCGATTTTCCCGATCGACGAGGAGACCATCGACTACCTGAAGTTCACCGGCCGCAAGCCCGAGCAACTGGCGCTGGTCGAGGCCTACGCCAAAGAGCAGGGCATGTGGCACGACCCCAAGCACGAGCCCGAGTTCTCGGAATACCTCGAGCTCGACCTCTCCACGGTGGTGCCGTCGATCGCCGGGCCCAAGCGCCCGCAGGACCGAATCGCGTTGTCCGACGCCAAATCTACGTTCCGCGATCAAATTTGCGACTACGTCGGTGACGACCCCGACAAGAAGGACTACTCGAAGCTGGACGAAATGGTCGATGAGACGTTCCCGGCCAGCGACCCGGGCGCCCTGAACAACGGCCACGCCGACGACCACAAACCGGTGGAGTCGGCCGCCAAGCACGCCAAGGGACGGGTGAGCACCCCGGTGACGGTGAAGTCCGAGGAACTCGGCGAGTTCGTGATCGACCACGGCGCGGTGGTGATCGCCGCGGTCACGTCGTGCACCAACACCTCCAATCCCGAGGTGATGCTGGGCGCGGCGCTGCTGGCCCGCAACGCCGTTGAGAAGGGACTGGCCTCCAAGCCGTGGGTGAAGACCTCGATGGCGCCGGGCTCGCAGGTGGTGAGCGACTACTACGAAAAGGCCGGCCTGTGGCCGTATTTGGAGAAGCTCGGCTTCTACCTGGTCGGCTACGGCTGCACCACCTGCATCGGCAACTCGGGTCCGCTGCCCGACGAGATCTCGAAGGCGATCAACGACAACGACCTCTCGGTGGCGGCCGTGCTCTCGGGCAACCGCAACTTCGAGGGGCGCATCAACCCCGACGTGAAGATGAACTACCTCGCGTCGCCGCCGCTGGTGGTCGCCTACGCACTGGCCGGCACCATGGACTTCGACTTCGAGTCGCAGGCGCTCGGCCAGGACAAGGAAGGCAATGACGTCTTCCTGAAAGACATTTGGCCGTCGCAGAAGGACGTCTCCGACACCATCGCTTCGGCGATCAACCAGGAGATGTTCACCAAGAACTACGCCGACGTGTTCAAGGGCGACGAACGGTGGCGCAACCTGCCGACGCCGAGCGGCAACACCTTTGAGTGGAACGCCGATTCGACCTACGTCCGCAAGCCCCCGTACTTCGAGGGCATGCCGGCCGAGCCCGAGCCGGTCGGCGACATCACCGGCGCCCGGGTGCTGGCGCTGCTGGGCGACTCGGTGACCACCGACCACATCTCCCCCGCCGGCAGCATCAAGCCGGGCACGCCGGCGGCGCAATACCTCGACGAGCACGGCGTGGAGCGCAAGGACTACAACTCGTTCGGCTCGCGGCGCGGCAACCACGAGGTGATGATCCGCGGGACGTTCGCCAACATCAGGTTGCGCAACCTGTTGCTCGACGACGTGTCCGGCGGCTACACGCGCGACTTCACCCAGGACGACGGGCCGCAGGCGTTCATCTACGACGCGGCGCAAAACTATGCGGCACAAGACATTCCGCTGGTGGTGCTGGGCGGCAAGGAGTACGGGTCGGGCTCGTCGCGAGACTGGGCGGCCAAGGGAACGCGGCTCTTGGGCGTTCGCGCGGTGATCGCCGAGTCGTTCGAGCGGATTCACCGCTCCAACCTGATCGGCATGGGCGTGATCCCGTTGCAGTTCCCCGACGGGAAGTCGGCCAAGGATCTGGGTCTGGACGGCACCGAGGTGTTCGACATCACCGGGATCGAGGAGCTCAACAACGGCAAGACCCCGAAGACGGTGGCCGTCAAGGCAAGCAAAGACGGCGGCGACGACGTCGAGTTCGACGCGGTGGTGCGCATCGACACCCCCGGTGAGGCCGACTACTACCGCAACGGCGGCATCCTGCAGTACGTGCTGCGCAACATGCTCAAGTCGGGCTAACCCCAACCCGATCCGATCACCTGATGCCAAAGGTCAGCGAGGACCATCTGGCGGCCCGCCGCCGCCAGATCCTCGACGGTGCGCGCCGTTGCTTTGCCGAATACGGTTACGAGAAGGCCACGGTGCGCCGGCTGGAGAAGGCAATCGGGTTGTCGCGCGGCGCGATCTTCCACCATTTCCGGGACAAGGACGCGCTGTTTTTCGCCCTCGCCCACGAGGACGCAGAGCGGATGGCCGACGTGGCTTCCCGCGCGGGACTCATCCAGGTGATGCGCGACATGCTGGCCGCGCCGGACCAGTTCGACTGGCTGGCCACCAGATTGGAGATCGCCCGCAAGCTGCGCAACGATCCCGCCTTCAGCCGGGGATGGGCGGAGCGTTCCGCCGACCTGGCGGCGGCGACCACCGATCGGCTGCGCCGGCAGACGGCAGCGCACCGGGTGCGCGACGACGTGCCCGGCGATGTGTTGCAGTGCTATCTGGAATTGGTGCTCGACGGGCTGGTGGCCCGGTCGGCGTCCGGCGAGGACCCACAGCGCCTATCCGCGGTCCTCGACCTGGTGGAGAATTCGGTGCGCCGCAACGATTCTGGGAAGCGTTCGTAGCGTCCGCAGTGACGCTACGCCCGCGCGGTTTTGGCGGTCCGGTTGGGACCGCCGCGGCTGCGCATCGTGGTGCCCGACTCCCGGAGCAGGCTATGGATCGACCCATACGACCTGCCGGTCTTCGCGACCAGACTGCGGATGCTGGCGCCGCCTTCATAGGCGTGGCGCAGCTCGTCCAGCAACTGGCCGCGTGCCTTGGGCGACCTTTGCAGTGTTCTCTTCATGGCTCCTCCGACGCCGGGACACGATCGCAAGCACCCAGAGTAGGAAAGCCACCGACGGCGGCGGGCCGATTTCGCCAAATCAGGCGAGCTCGATGAGGTCCCGGTATTCCTCGGACCAGAAGTCCTCGGTGCCGTCGGGCAACAACACGACCCGTTGCGGGTCGAGGGCCTCGGCGGCACCGGGATCGTGCGTCACCAGTACCACCGCGCCCTGATAACTGCGCAGCGCGTCGAGCACCTGCTCGCGCGAGGCGGGGTCGAGGTTGTTCGTCGGCTCGTCGAGCAACAGCACGTTGGCGGTCGACGCCACCAGACCGGCCAGTGCGAGCCGGGTCTTCTCACCGCCGGACAGCGTGCCCGCCGGCTGGTCGAGCTGCGGACCGCTGAACATGAACGCGCCCAGCAGCCCGCGCAGGTCCTGTTCGCCGGAATCCGGTGCGGCGTGGCGGATGTTCTCCCACACCGTGGCGTCGTTGTCGAGCGTGTCGTGCTCCTGGGCGAAGTAGCCGATCCGCAGCCCATGCCCGGGCTCGAGTCCTCCGGTGTCGGGGGCCTCGGTTCCGGCCAGAATTCTCAGCAGGGTGGTCTTGCCGGCACCGTTGAGGCCCAGCACCACCACCCGCGAGCCGCGGTCGATCGCCAGGTCGACACCGGTGAACACTTCCAGCGACCCGTAGGACTTGCTCAGCCCGGTGGCCACCAGCGGTGTGCGCCCGCATGGGGCCGGGTTGGGGAACTTGATGCGGGCGACTTTGTCGGCCACCCGCTCGTCGTCGAGCGCGGCCATCATCCGGTCGGCACGGCGCAACATGTTCTGCGCGGCAACAGCTTTGGTGGCTTTCGCGCCGAGCTTGGCGGCCTGTGAGCGCAGCGCGGTGGCCTTGCGTTCGGCGTTCGCGCGTTCCCGGCGGCGGCGCTGCTCGTCGGTGGCCCGCGCGTCGAGGTACTTCTGCCAGGTCATGTTGTAGACGTCGACCTCGCCGCGCACCGCGTCCAAAAACCACACCCGGTTGACGACGTCGGCGAGCAATTCGACGTTGTGGCTGATGATCACCAGCCCGCCGGTGTGCGCGCGCAGGAAATCGCGCAGCCAGCCGATGGAATCGGCGTCCAGGTGGTTGGTCGGCTCGTCGAGGAGCAGGGTGGTCGACGAACCCGACATTCCCGCGCCGCCCTCCGACGCGGCGAACAGGATGCGGGCCAGCTCCACCCGGCGGCGCTGCCCGCCGGACAGCGTGCGCAACTTCTGCGTCAGTACCCGTTCCGGCAGGCCGAGACTCGCGCAGATGCGGCTGGCTTCGCTTTCGGCGCCGTAGCCGCCCAGCGCGACGAAGCGCTCCTCCAGCTGGCCGTACCGGCGGATCGCGCGGTCGCGGGCGTCGTCGTCGGCGACCTCGGCCATCAGCGCCTGCTGCTTTTCCAGATCGGTCAGCAACACGTCGAGCCCGCGGGCCGACAGGACCCGGTCGCGGGCCAGCACGTCGAGGTCGCCCTCTTTGGGATCCTGTGGCAGATAACCGATTTCGCCCGTGCGGTTGAGCGCGCCGGCGTAGGGTTCGGTCTCCCCCGCCAAGATTCGCAGGGTGGTGGTCTTACCGGCGCCGTTGCGGCCCACCAGCCCGATGCGGTCGCCGGGCTGCACGCGCAGGTCGGGACCGTCCGGTGAGAGCAGGATGCGCGCACCAGCGCGGACCTCGAGGTCCGTGGCCGTGATCACGATCGCTCTCCTTGTGGAAAAGACGCCTATTTGTCGTCGGTGAACACCGGTGGCCGTCGTTCTGCGCGCGCGGCAACCGCTTCTTCGAAGTTGGCGGTGAGCAGGCGGACGAAAAGCTGTCCCAAGCCCTCGGCTTGCATGTGCCCTTCCAGGCTACCGGCGTCCAGTCCACTCCACAGCGTGCGCTTGGTCAACTCGATACCCGGCCGGGAGAAGGCCGCTATGCGCGCCGCGATGGCGTAACAGGTGTCCAGTAGTTGGTCGTCGGGCACCTGGCAGGACACCAGCCCGATTCGCTCGGCCTCCTCCGCGGTGATGTCGCGACCCGTCAGCATGATCTCGAACGCGCGTGACGATCCGATGGCCCTGGGCAGCAGGTAGGAAAGACCCAGTTCGCTGGCGGTCAGCCCGTTGTTGATGCCGGCGGCGCGAAAGTACGCCCCGGTGGCGGCCACCCGGATGTCGGCGGCCAGGGCCAGACACAACCCGCCGCCGATGGCGGGGCCGTTGACCGCGGCGATCACCGGCTGGTGCAACCGGCGCAGCGCCAGGATGACCTCGTCGAGAATCTCCATGGAGCGCAGCGCGTAGGTCGGGCGGGTCAGCCCCTCCACGTGGGGCACCGAGCCCGCGGACTTGTGGTCGGCCCCGGAGGAAAACCCCCGGCCGGCGCCGGTGAGCACGACGACCCGCACCGAGTTGTCGTAGGTGACCTGGTCCAGGGCCTCCTTGAGCGGGAGCATGACGTCGAACGCCATGGAGTTCATCCGCTCGGGCCGATTCAGGGTTATCAGCGCGACGCCGGGCCGTGGGTGATCTACCAGTACCAAACTCACCCATGCAACCTAGCGCGTGGCTGATTGTGGTCCCGCGCGCAGCGCGGTGCGGGGTTTATTCGGCCTGCCCGGCCTCGGCCGCGTCGACGTCGAACGCGCGGACCTGCGCGACCAGGTCCTCCAGGGCGGCCGGCGGCAGGGCGCCGGGCTGGTTGAACAGCAGTTTGCCCTTCTTGAAGGCCATCAGCGTGGGGATGGACCGGATCTGGGCGGCCGCCGCCAGCTGTTGTTCGGCCTCGGTGTCGACTTTGGCGTGCACGATGTCGGGATGTTTCTCCGAGGACGCCTGGAAAGTGGGACCGAATTGGCGGCACGGACCGCACCAGGACGCCCAGAAGTCGACGAGCACGATGTCGTTGCCCTCGATGGTTTCGTTGAACTTCTCAGCGGTGAGATCAAGTGTTGTCACATTTGCCGTAACGCCCGGCGCTGACGCGATGTTCCCCGCCGCGTCGGGAGTTCGGAATACGGCTACCGGCGCACCGGGTCGCGGTCGCCGCACCGCGCCCTGCCCGGTCGTCGCTGGTTACGGTTGCGTACGTTTTCCCGCGTCCGACAGACTGTGGCTGACGATCCGCCGCCTCGAGGACCAGTGAGGGAATCGCGTTGGGCCACTACATCGCTAACGTCCGCGATATCGAATTCAACCTTTTCGAGGTTCTCGATCTCGGCGCCGTCCTGGGCACCGGCGGCTACGCCGACCTCGACGAGGACACCGTCCGCACGATATTGGCCGAAGCCGCCCGCCTCGCCGAAGGTCCGGTGGCCGAAACCTTCGCGTTCGCCGACCGCAATCCGCCGGTGTTCGACCCGGCCGAGCACAAGATCACCGTGCCCGACGAGCTGGTCAAGACGGTGGCGGCGCTCAAGGAAGCCGGCTGGTGGCGGCTGGGCATGGCCGAAGAGATCGGCGGCATGCCCGCCCCGCCGCCGCTGGCGTGGGCGGTCAACGAAATGCTGATCTGCGCCAACCCTTCGGCGAATTTCTTCAACCTGGGCCCGTTCATGGCGCAGGCGTTGTACGTCGAGGGCAACGAGCAGCAGCGCCAATGGGCCGCCCAGGGCGTGGAGCGCGGCTGGGCGGCCACCATGGTGCTCACCGAACCCGACGCGGGCTCCGACGTCGGCGCCGGGCGCACCAAGGCCGTCGAGCAACCCGACGGCACCTGGCACATCGAGGGCGTCAAGCGTTTCATCTCCGGCGGGGACGTGGGCGAGACCGCCGAGAACATCTTCCACCTGGTGCTGGCCCGTCCCGAGGGCGCCGGACCGGGCAC
>DASTKA010000342.1:0-2069 GCA_035716165.1 Mycobacterium sp.
ATGCCCACTCCGGCGAACGAGTACAGGACCAGACCCGAACAGTCGAAGCCGGTGATGTTGGCCCCGGAGTCGATGCCCTTGCTCGGCCCGGCCGCGTTGCCGCCGCCCCACGAGTAGGGCACACCGATCTGCGACATGCCGCGCCGGATGACGTACTCGGTGGCCTGCCGCCCATAGACCCGGGGAATGCGTCCCCCGGACCCGCCCGGTGCCGCGTTGGTGATGCCGGTGTCGTCGGGTTTGAGGATGCCCATCTGCTGCAGGAAGTTGCGGCCCAGGCCCGCGGTGACCTGGGTCGAGGTCGCCGAGATGCCCAGCACCTGGTTGATCACCGCGATCGGGTCGCCGGGAACGTTGGCGCTCGGGATCATCGGCAGCGTGGGGTCCCACGCGCCATCCCATCGGCGGCCCCCGCCCGACGGCGCCGGCGCGCCCTGCGATCCGGTCTCCCACCGGTCACCCGACGCCGACGGTCCGGGCCCGTCGGCACCCGTGGACCACTGCCGTGCGGCCTCGCGCTTGGCCGCCTCGAGCCGGACCTGAGCCTGATCCCGTTCGGCGGCAAGGCGAATGATGTCTTCGCGCTGCTGGTCGAACTTCTGTTTGGAGTTGGTCAGCGCCGCGACGGCGGCGTCCTGGCTGGACTTGGCGTCGGCGGCGGCCTTGTCGGCGTTCTGCTTGGCCAGCCGCGCCGCCGATTCCTTGTTCACCTGCTCGGTGCGGGCCTGCTGCAGCTTGGCCATCACGGTCTGCGAGCTGGTGGTCAGGTTCTTGGCGGCGGCCTCGGTGGCGATGATGTCGTCCGGGTTGCTCGCCGTCAGGTAGCTGTTCGACGGGCCATTCATATAGGTGGCCGCGGCGAACGTATCGAAGCGGTGCTGCGCGCCGGCGATGGCGATGTTGGCGTCTTTGACCGCCTGCTGGCTGGCCTCCAGATCGTGCTGGGCCGTGGCCGCGTTGTCGCGCGCGGTCTCCACGTCGACCAGAGCCTTGTTGACGCTTTCCTGCTCGGTCTGGATTTCGGCGCTCAAATTCTGCAGCCGCTGGTTGGCCTGGGCGACGTTGGCGATGAGGGCGGCCAGGTTGTCAGCGGTGGGATCGGCCTCCGCGAGTCCGGGCGTCGCCACGAGAAGGGCGAGGCTCACAACGGATGGGACGACGGGCCGCACCAGCCGCGCGGCCGGTCGCGCAGAAGACCCCCAGCGTGCGCGTCTCATTCGACTCAGGTCTCCTACAGCTCAACACGACGGGTGGCGCCAGCCACAGATTCCCCGAAAGGCGCCAAAGACAACACCAGCATCATTTGCACCGTACGTCACACGAATGGGCCTGCAAACGCTCCGCCCGAATCGCACTCGCTACGTGCGTTTAATGTGACCGAACGGTGACCTGGCCTATTTGCGGCGCGAGGCCGTGACCCTTCGCCACGGGACGGCGAGGGAACGAATGCCGGAGGTTAGACCCCGGAATGGGAGTCGGCGGCGGGGGTTGCCACCGGGGCATCGGACGTTGCTGAACGCCTGCTGCGCACCTGCAACAACCGGGTGCCCACGGCCGCCGCGAAGACGGCGATCAACAGGAAGATCGTCAGGCCGGTCCAGGGAAACTCCGGCGTGTCCAACTCGTGCAGGAAATGCTGCGCGGAGACCACCGGATTGCCCGTCTTCGCGTTGTCCTCGCCGGCCTCGAGCGTGACGCGCGCGAACTGGGTGCTGTAACTCCCGACGTAGCTCGGGCTGAGCGTCAGCACCGTCGCGTCGTGATAGTCCGCCCCGACCACCGTCGAGATGTCACGCAAGGGTGTGTCGTTCGGCGGGTTGTGGTCGAGCAGCACGATCTTGAGGTTGATGCCCTCGGCGTGCGCGTGATTCACCACGTCGAGCAGTCCCGGCATGGCCGCGGGCGGCGCGCTGACACCGGTGGCCGCGACCTGAGCCTTCACCGCGGCCATGTCGACATCCACCGGAATGTAGGCGGGCAGAAAGGGAACCGTCTGCGGCAGTCCGACGAAAAAATCCTGACCGGTCATTGAGTCCCTCCTGCGGTAGCGCTAGAGGCACCGTACGCGA
>DASTKA010000343.1:0-3350 GCA_035716165.1 Mycobacterium sp.
GCCGTGGTGGGCTGCGGCCAGGATGTCGCGGCCTCGCTGGCCGGCAGGCACATCACCGTCGACGGCGCCGAAGGCGAAGTGCGCGAGGGCAACCTGAGGCTCTCGGCGTGGTCGGAAGACGACACACCGGAGCTGCGTGAACTGGCCGACATCGCGCGGCGGCTGAGCCCGCTGCGCGCCCACACCGCAGGCGACCACGTGCGGCTGGAAGACACCTCCGAGGCCGGGGTGCGCGCCGCGCTGGACAACGGGCACGCCGACGTGATTTCGGCGACCCCGCTGATCGTGATGCTGAGGGCGCTGCGCCTGGTGGCTGCCTCATGACCGAATTGGCGGTGCTGCAAGGGGTCCGGCTCAAAGGCCGGATAGGCCCTGCCCACCTGGCTGCGACGCTGGGCGCGGACCTCAGCGACATCACCCCGATTGTCGAGCGGCTGACGGCGGCGGGCCTGCTGGCCGAAGGGGCGACGTTGCGGATCACCCAAACCGGCGGCGAAAGACTCGCGGCGCTGCTCGCCGAAGAGCGCGCGGGCATCGATCCGGCCGCGATGGCCGCCGCCTACGACGACTTCCGCACCGTCAACGCCGATTTCAAACGCCTGGTGACGGATTGGCAGCTCAAGGGCGGCCCGAACGGCGTTCCCAACGCCCACGACGACGCCGAGTACGACGCCGCGGTGTTGGCCCGACTCGACGAAGTGCACGCGCGCACGATGCCGATCATCGGAGCGGCCGCGGCGCAGCTGCCACGACTAAGCGCCTACGCGACGAAACTTGCTGCCGCACTGGACAAAATCAGGGCCGGGGACACCACCTGGCTGACCCGTCCGTTGATCGACTCCTACCACACGGTGTGGTTCGAGCTGCACGAAGAGCTGATCGTCGCCATCGGCCTGAGCCGCGAACAAGCGGCCAGATCCGGTGACGCGCAATAGCTAGAGCGCCGCATCGAGCAGCGACAGATAAGCATCGACATCGGGCACGGCCGATGCCGCCGCGTGCACGCTGATCGCGATGGTGTCTCCGATGCCGTGCACACCATGCGTCAGCCCCATCATCGGTGACAGCGCCGGGTATCCCGACGTCAGAACCACCCGGGCACCACCGAAGCTCAGATCGGCCGGTCCCCGATTGACGCTGGACACCACTGTGTTGCCGGCCACCCGCGTCGCACGGGCCTGCGCATCGAATTGCCCGATCCCCCAACGCAGTAACCCTGCCGGCACCGCGGCGAACGCGCGGTCGGCGGCCCGGGTGGCCGGGTGCTCGAACCGGCGCCGCCCGTTGGCCAGGTCGGCCGCGATCCGCTCGGCACGGGCTTGCGGTCCCAGCTTCGGGTACAGCCTCACCACGATGTTGCCGAAGTGGTTGTACGCCTGCGGTGTTCCGGGCTTGGCCATCGGAACCTCGGCGCCGAGCGAATCGCATTGCTCATCAAGCAGATTGGGCAGGGCCTGGGCCACCGCGCTCAGCACGCCCACGGTGACCGTCGGACCGCGCAGCTGCGAACGGTGGCGCATTAACGTCCGGACCGCGCGGGCGCCGTCGGGACGTGCATTCGTCGGCAGCAGCGGACGCGACCCAGCCCCAGGGGCCAGCAACCCCCCGCGGATGTCGCGCTGCAGCCGGCGATGGGCGCGGGCCGCCTGGGCGGCCCGCCAGGGCAGGAAACCCGGCCGCGCAGTGGCCACCCGCGGCACGGGTTTCGGCCGGCCGAACAGCCAGGCCGCCATCGCCGCGGAGCGGGCACCGTCGGCCAGCGCGTGTGCGACCTGAAATACCGCGACCGCGCCCGGTCCGGTGACGCCCGGGATGCCGCGCACCGGGCTGAAGACGTGCAGCCGCCAAGCCATCCGGCGAATGTTCAGTTGGTCATCGGCAAGGCCGGCGACGGCCGCCAGGCAGCCGTCCCAACTGTCGTCGGCCAGGTCGTGGCGCAGCACCTGCTCGGCGGTGACGGCCCTCGGCACCCATTGCGGGTAGCGCAACCGGCCTCGGTCGCGCACCCGAATGGTCAACGCCGGTTCGGCGTTGGCCCGCCCGCAGAGCTGCTCGACGGCGCGCGGGTAGTCGGCGGGCTCATCGTCGAACGCGTAGAGCAGGAACTCGTCATTGGGTATTTTGGCCGACATCCAGTAGAACTGCGCATCGACGGCCGCCATCCGGTGCCCCGGCACGACGTGAGCCATGGTGTCAGCCGGGCGCGCCGATGAACCCGAGCACCAGGTCGGCGACCTTGTCGGGCTGTTCGAGCTGCAGGAAGTGACCGGCGTGTTCGACGACGCCGACCTCGCTGCCGGGGGGCAGCACCTTCTCCGCCCAGCGCGCGAAAGCCGGTGTCATGCAACCGTCGTCGCGACCGTGCAGGTACAGGCACGGCAGCACGGGTTCTTCGGTCCACAGCCGGTTCAATTCGGCATACCGCGCCGACGGACGCGTGTTGCGGATCGTGGCGCGGTACGGTCCCAGCGCCGCACGCCAGCTTTCCGGCGCCCCGATCGCGGCATCGACGTGACGCAGATCCTCGTCGGCGCGATAGCCGGGCGACCATCGCCGCCATAGCAGTGGCAACACCCACGATGCGGAACGCTCAGGTAGCCAAGGCAATTGGAAATACATGATGTACCAGCTACGGAAGACCTGGCGCGCCAGGTGGGCGGCCAGCCGGCCCCGCTCGGCCGCGCCGCCGCCGCGCCGACGGAACGCCGCCGACGGTGGCACCGACATGATGACCGCCTTGGTGAACGGGCTGTCGGGCATGGCGGCCAGGCCGGTGCCGGCGATCGCGCCCCAGTCGTGGCCGATGATCACGTCGTTCTCGGTGCCACCCGCGGCCGAACGGACCCGAAGGGCGTCGTCCATCAACGCGCCGACCTGATAGCCGCCGTCGACGGGGATCGACGACGGCGCATATCCGCGCATGAAGGGCGCGACCACTCGCCACCCCGCCGACGCGAGCCGGGGGGCGACCTTGCGCCAGCCGTAGGGGGTGTCGGGGAAGCCGTGCAGGCACAGCGCGATGGGACCGTCTTTTGGCCCCCAGGTGAGCGCCTTGAGGCCGCCCGCAGGGCCGGTCACGTCGATCCAGCCTGGTTCAGCCATCTTCACTCCCTGCTCGACGTCTCCGCAGGGATCAACCTACCCTGTGCGGCCGGGGGACGCACCGACCCCGGTCGATGCCGGGTCAAACCGTCGCTGTGCCAGCGGTTTTCAACCTTGCAGCGCGGCGGCTCGTTCCAGATCGTCGATGATGATCTTGCGCATGCCATACATCGCGTTGGTGGCCGCCGCCGCCCGTGTGCGATCGGGATCGCTGATCAATTCGTAGAGCCGGTCCGGGACGATTTGCC
>DASTKA010000344.1:0-2321 GCA_035716165.1 Mycobacterium sp.
CGAACGGCATGTCGCAGCCGAAAATGTCACAGCCAACGAGCACAATCACACCAGCAACGCAGCCTAATGATCACCGGGCCGCCGCCGAAAATCTACGAAGTCTGGGACATCCTCGACTGGGCTTCGAGGTGGTCTCGAAGCCCAGTCCCTTGTTCGCTCCGGTGATCAAGGTCGTTGTCATGCCACCATGTTGCGGGCCCGGCGGTGGGGTCGCTGTTGTCAGGTCCACCAGGTTGGTGTGCAGGCGACGGCGGCTTCGACCAGGTCGGGTTTGGTGATGGTGTCGTCGGTTAGCCATGCCTTGATGGCTCCGGCGAATCCGTGGGAGACGAACTGCGCGATGACTTGGTGGTTGGTGTCGGGAAGATCAGGATGGGTGCAGCGGGCCAGGACGACGTGGCTGTAGTCGATGAAGTGGCGGATCAGGGCTTCGTAGACTCCGTTGTCCGCGGGGTCGTGGAGGGCGTGCTGGTAGATCGCCTTGAACCTGGTGATGTGGTCGGCGACTTCGCCGATGGCGAAGCGGAGATTCTCCGTGGTGGTGTAGTCGCCGCTGGCTCGGCGTTGCTCCTCCTGGCGGTGGCCGCGCTGGAGGTCGGTATCGAGCACCTGGATGAGCAGGTTCAGCGGGCTGCCGTATCGGTTGTAGACGGTCGCTCGGGTCACTCCGGCGCGGTGGGCTAGCTCCGCGACGGTGATCTGAGAGACGGGCCGCTGCGAGGCGAGTTCCACGATCGCTTGTTCGAGGACCCGGGCCGTTCGGGTGACACGGGGATCAGGGCGGTCCCTCATTGGCTGTTCTTGTTCGGCTGTGGGTCGGGGTTGCGTCCAGGCCACAACCCATGATTTTATACATGTGTCAAATAGTTGTTCGAAGCGAGAGTCGCCATGGTTTCCTATCCGACGAGCTCAGTCCAGGAGACAGCCGACCGGCTGGCGATCGGTGAGTTGATCGACGCCTACGCCCACTGCGCGGACCGGCGCGACGCCAGGGGGCAGCTGAACCTGTTCACCGACGACGCCCGCTTCGTGGTGTACCTGGATGCGACCTCCAACCAGCCGACGCAGGAACTCCACGGCCGGGAGGCTCTCGCGCCGGTATTTGACGAGTTGAATACCTACGCTGCCACGCTTCATTTCAACGGGCAGCGCAGCTTGTCGGTGGGTGGGGACCGGGCGTCCGGCGAGAGCTACTGTCTGGCCCATCACCTGTCGGTGGGCCCGGACGGGCAGCGGACGATGATGATCGCCGCGATCCGTTATCTCGACGCCTTCGTCAAACAGGATGGCGGGTGGTTGTTCGCCGAGCGTCGGCTGATGGTCGACTGGACCGAGACACGGCTTTTGCCCGTCTGACACAGCCGGAAGCGGCCGAATCCCGCGCCGCGCGTTGGCGCCGTTCACCTTGTGTGAGGAGACAACCTCATGTTCGTTTCACAACGATCTGTCAGGTTCGGGGCGCAGACGACCGCTGCCGAGGTGATCGAGGGGGTGGACCTGCACGGCCGCCGGGCCGTGGTGACCGGGGCCAGCTCCGGAATTGGCGTGGAGACTGCTCGGGCCCTGGCCGCGGCCGGAGCCGAGGTCACTCTGGCGGTGCGCGACACCGACGCGGGTACTCGAGTGGCGGCCCGGCTGGCCGCGCAGCTGCCGCCTGCGGCCGGTGCGCTGGCGGTGGCTCGGCTGGATCTGGCCGACCGGTCCACCCTCGTGGCGTTTGCGGCCGGCTGGCGCGGGCCGCTGCACATCCTGGTTGCCAATGCCGGAGTGATGGCCTTGCCGCAGCTGACCCGTACCCCCGACGGTCGGGAGGCCCAGTTCGCGGTCAACCACCTCGGGCACTTCGCCCTGGCCGCCGGCCTGCACCGGGCTCTGGCGGCGGCCGGCGGCGCTCGGCTGGTCTGCGTCAGCTCGATCGGGCACCTGTTCTCACCGGTCGTCTTCGACGACCTGGACTACCGGTTTCGCCCCTACGATCCGTGGACGTCCTACGGGCAATCGAAGACGGCGATCATCTTGTTCGCCGTCGGCGCCGCCGAGCGGTGGGCCAGCGACGGCATCACCGCCAACGCGCTGATGCCGGGCAATGTCGGCGACACCTCCTTGGCCCGGCACATCGACCCCCAACAGTTGGCCAGCTTCGTCCACGACACCGGACTGGCCCTGCCGCCGCCCAAGACCGTCGCCCAAGGCGCGGCGACGTCGGTCTTGCTGGCCGCCTCACCCACCGTCGAGGGCATTACCGGCCGCTACTTCGAAGACTGTGCACCCGCAGCCGTGGTCACCGAACGGGCCGGGGCGCTGGCCGGCGTGGCGCCGTA
>DASTKA010000345.1:0-2285 GCA_035716165.1 Mycobacterium sp.
CGCTCCGGGTTGAGGAAGCGCTCGAACAGCAGACCGTGCGGAATGGGATCGATGTTGGTGATGCCCAGCGCGTAGGCCACCAGCGAGCCCGCCGCCGAGCCGCGCCCCGGCCCCACCCGGATGTCGACCGATCGTGCGTAGTTGATCAGGTCGGCGACGATCAGGAAGTACGACGGGAAGCCCTTGTCGCAGATGACCTTGATCTCGTACTCGGCCCGGTCGATGTAGTCCTGGCCGACACCGGCCGGGAAACGGCGCTGCAGTCCCGCCAGCACCTCGTGATGCAGCCAGCTCGCCTGGTCGTGTCCCTCCGGCACCGGGAAGATCGGCATCCGGTCGCGCGGCGCCCACACCTCGTCATACGACTGCACCCGCTCGGCGATCAGCAGGGTGGAGTCGCAGGCGCCGGGAACCTCGTCGTCCCAGATCTGGCGCATGTCGGCGGCCGACTTCAGGTAGTAGCCGTCGCCGTCGAACTTGAATCGGTTCGGGTCCGAGAGCGTCTTGCCGGTCTGCACGCACAGCAGCGCCTCGTGGTTGTGGGCGGCGTCGCGGGTGACGTAATGGCAGTCGTTGGTGGCCAGCGGCGGGATGCCCAGCTTGCGGCCGATCTCGAGCAACCCTTCGCGCACCCGCGTCTCGATGGACAGCCCGTGGTCCATCAGCTCCAGGAAGTAGTTGTCGGCCCCGAAGATCTCGCGCCACTTGGCGGCCGATTCCAGCGCCTCGCGCTCGTGCCCCAGCCGCAGCCGGGTCTGCACCTCACCCGACGGGCAGCCGGTGGTGGCGATGATGCCCTCGGCGTGTTCGGCGATGATCTCGGCGTCCATCCGCGACCACTTGCCGAGCTGGCCCTCGAACGACGCCAGCGAGGACAGCTTGAACAGGTTGCGCAGCCCGGTGGCGTTCTCGGCCACCATCGTCATGTGCGTGTAGGACCCACTGCCCGACACGTCGTCGGACTTCTGGCCGGGATCACCCCACAGGATCCGCCGGGTGTCGAAGCGCGAGGCCGGCGCGATGTAGGCCTCGACGCCGATGATCGGCTTGATCCCGGCCTTGGTCGCCGCGTTGTAGAACTCGCTGGCGCCGAACATGTTTCCGTGGTCGGTCATCCCGACCGCCGGCATTTGCAGCCGGTCCACCTCGGCCAGCATCGGCGCGATCTTCGCGGCGCCGTCCAACATCGAATACTCGGTGTGGTTATGCAGGTGCACGAAGGACGAGTGGTTCATAGGGACGCCAGTCTATGACTGAGGACCGACGGGTTTCGGGCGTGTCGCGAAGTGTGTCGTGCGGGGGTCAGCCGTACAACTCGACGAAGTTCTGCAGCGACTTCTGGACGTCGCCTTTGACGGCGCGCGCCGCCGCCGAGCCCACCGGACCGAACAACGCCCGTCCGCCCAGTTCGAGGCGCAGACCCAGCGTCGACCCCTCGCCGGTGGGCCGCACGGTGAGCGTGACGGCGTATTTGGCGCCGCCTTTGCCGGATCCCGTCATCGCCACCTCGCGCGGCGGATCCCACGTGGTCACCGTCCAGGTCACCCGGTTGCGGAGGCCCTTGGCCCGTGCGACGCCGACGATCTGGGTGCCCTCGGCGATCTCGTCGGGCAGTTCGCTGCGCCACCCCTCGTGCATGATCAGCCAGTCGCCCAGGTCCGACAGATCGGAGACGTGGTCCCACATGTCCTGCGGGGTCATCGGGACATCGGCGGTCAGGTCCACAGCAGCCACCGCCTGAGCCTAGCGCTTCGTCACATCCGCCACTGCGGCCTCACCGCCGAGGCACATGGTCGGTTGCCCGCCTTTTAGCGACAACGGGAGGCGGGTGGGCGGAAAGCCGGCCCCGGGCACGCGCGCCGACGCGGGCACGCGCGGCAACCCGAGCGCGCACGCGCGCCAACCCAGTTGTCGCGCAGAGGCGGGCATTTCACCACCCCTCCCGCGGAGAGGCGGTTGTGACGGGTGTGATCCGGCGGACGTCGCCGTGTTCCTCGTTGATGCCGATGCGCTCGTGCAGCCTGACCAACGGTTCAGGCGCCCACCAGTTGGCGCGGCCCATCAAGCGCATGAACGCCGGAAGCAGGAGCATGCGAACCAGCGTCGCATCGACCACCACCGCCAGCGTGAGTCCCAGACCGAACATCCTCATGAACGACACCCGAGCGGCTATCAACGCAGCGAACGAAATCGCCATCAGCAGTGCCGCGGCCGTCACCACCCGCCCGGAGCGGGCCAGGCCCAAGGCGACGGCCTCGTCGTTGGCCTCCGGGGTTCGGTCGGAC
>DASTKA010000346.1:0-3107 GCA_035716165.1 Mycobacterium sp.
CGGTCGAACACTCCTCTGGGATCGATTCGTTCTGCTGGGTGAACGATGAGTAGATGTCGAGCAGTATTTGCTTTTGGCGCTCGGTGATCGCGGTGTCGGTGACGATCGCGTCCCGCACCTGACTTTTGTCACTGGGCTCGAGAATCCCGGCGCGCACATAGAGAACCTCGGCGGAAACCCGGAGGGCCTTCGCGATCTGGTTCAGGACATCGGCGGAGGGCTTACGCAATCCACGCTCCACCTGGCTCAGATATGGATTGCTGACCCCGGACTTCTCGGCGAGTTGGCGCACCGACACCTGCGCGAGTTCACGCTGGCTACGGATGAAACTGCCGATGTCAGAGGCCATGTCGGAGGCAGCGTTGGACACCTTGGCGGAGAGCTTCTCCTCGGGCGTCATGGCGTGCTCCTGGTCGGATGGCTGATCTTGACGCGCATAGACTACTACAAGTGCTTGCTATTGCAAGCACTTGTTAGCACTACTAGAAATCCCGCTAGATCAGCAACTGCGCGACGGCATAGATCGCCAAACCCGCCAGCGACCCGACAACGGTCCCGTTGATCCGGATAAATTGCAGGTCACGGCCCACGTGCAGCTCGATGCGCCGGCTGGCCTCCTCGGCGTCCCAGCGCTCGATCGTGTCGGTGATGATGGCTGTGATCTCCACCCCATATTGCGAAACCAGGTGCTGAGCCGCCCGGACCAGCCAGTTGTCGACCTTGTCGCGCAGGTCGGCGTCGTCGCGCAGCGATTCCCCGATCCGCACCACGGTGTCGGTGATGCGCGTCCGCAGCGCGCTGGACGGGTCGTCGACACCCTCGAGCACCAGCCGTTTGAGGGTCTTCCACGCGGTCGCGGCGGCGTTGGCGATCTCGTCGCGCGCCATCAGCTGCTCTTTGATCGCGTCGGCGCGCGCGATGGTGTCCGGGTCGTGTTGCAGGTCGTCGGCGAAATCGAACAGGAAGCGGGTGGCCGATCGGCGCAACTCGTGGTCCGGGTTGCGGCGCACCTTGTCGGTGAAGTCCATCAGCTCGCGATGGATGCGGTCGCCGACGAGATGGTCGACGAACCGCGGCGACCAGCTCGGCGAGTCACGCTCGACCACCCGCTGAATGACCTCGCCGGCCTTCAGCGACCATTGGAAGGCCCGGTCGGCCAGCAACTGGATCAGCGCCTCCTGGCGGTGCTCGGCCAACAGCGTTGCCAGCACGCGCCCCACCGGCGGGCCCCATTGCGGTTCGGCGATGCGGCGCACGATCATCCGGTCGATCACCTGCTGGACGTCCTCGTCGCGCAGCAGTTCCACCAGCACCCGCAGCACCGTGGCCGTCTCGTTCGCCACCCGCTCGGCATGGGCGGCCTCCGACAGCCACTTACCCAGCCGGCCGGACACCTGGGCGTCGCGCAGCTTGGTCTCGACGACCTCCGGCGACAGGAAGTTCTCCCGGACAAACGTGCCCAGGCCCTCGCCCAGCTGGTCTTTCTTTCGCTTGATGATCGCCGTGTGCGGGATGGGAATGCCCAGCGGGTGCCGGAACAGCGCGGTCACCGCGAACCAGTCCGCCAGGGCGCCCACCATCCCCGCCTCGGCGGCGGCGCCGACATATCCCACCCAGACCCCCAGGTTGGCGTGCGCCTGGGCCCACCGGCAGGCCAGGAACACGCCGGTGGCACCGATCAGGAAACTCAGTGCCACCATCTTCATCCGGCGCAGCCCCGCCCGTCGCTGCGCGTCGGCCTCGGGATCGGCCCCGGCGAAGGATTCGGCGAAGGACGCACGGCCCGCATGGGGGGCAGTCGATCGCGTCGGCAAATCGGGCCTCGCCACCGGCGGGCCCGACGCTTCGCCTCTCACCGAGGCTCGATGTGCCACCACTCCATCATGTATCTTTCCCGCCAATTCGTGCGACGACACTGTTCGCGACGTCTCACCCACGCCCGGCCAGGGCAGGAAACCGACCCCCTCACGCCGTAAGATCAGGGTCGACTAGGGAATGGGAAATCGGCGACAGTGGCAGAGCGAATCACGGCTGTGGGCGTCAAGATGGATGGGCGCAAGCGGCGCTGGCATCAACACAAAGTGGATCGTCGTAACGAACTGGTTGACGGCACGATCGACGCGATTCGCCGGCTGGGTGGCGCGCTGAGCATGGATGAGATCGCCGCCGAGATCGGGGTCTCCAAAACGGTGCTGTACCGCTATTTCGTCGACAAGAACGACCTCACGACGGCAGTGATGATGCGGTTCACCCAAACCACCCTGATCCCCAACATGGCTGCGGCGCTCACGTCTAATCTCGACGGCTTCGACCTGGCCCGCGAGATCATCCGCGTGTACGTCGAAACCGTCGCGAACGAACCCGAGCCGTACCGATTCGTGATGGCCAACAGTTCGGCCAGCAAGAGCAAAGTCCTTGCCGACTCCGAGCGCATCATCGCCCGCATGCTCGCGGTGATGATGCGCCGGCGTATGCAACACGCCGGGATGGACACCGGCGGCGTGGAACCGTGGGCGTACCTGATCGTCGGCGGCGTGCAGTTGGCCACCCACTCGTGGATGTCGAGCCCGCGAATGAGTCGCGACGAATTGATCGACTATCTGACCATGCTGAGCTGGAATGCCCTCAAGGGAATCGTCGAGGTCGGCGGGTCGCTGGAGAAGTTCCGCGAGGAGCCGCACCCGTCGCCGATCGTGCCGCCTCGAGGGCTCGAGGACGGATCCGGCCTCTGATACGGGCCCCGATCGCGACTGACGCTTTTGGGATTCTCACCCGTTCCGTGTGAGGCTAGGAGGCGTCTTGGGAGGGCGACCGAATGGTGGCGCTCTTCCCCTGTTCCCCGCAGATAGGAAGGCTCGTATCGACATGTCCGTGCAGCTCACGCCGCATTTTGGAAACGTGCAGGCTCATTACGACTTGTCCGACGACTTTTTTCGGCTGTTTCTGGATCCCACACAGACTTACAGCTGCGCCTACTTCGAGCGCGATGACATGACGCTCGAAGAAGCACAGATGGCGAAAGTCGATCTGGCGCTGGGAAAGTTGAAGCTCGAGCCCGGAATGACGCTGCTGGACATCGGTTGCGGCTGGGGAGCCACGCTGCGGCG
>DASTKA010000347.1:0-2170 GCA_035716165.1 Mycobacterium sp.
CTGGGCGAATGGTGGTCGCAGATCAGCGAACTGGTCACCGAGCGGTCCCGGCATTTCGCCGGTGCCGCCGACGACGTCGATGGCCTCTGCGATGTATAGCGTCACCAGACTCATCGACATCGCCGAAGGAGAGCGGGATCGCGTGCTGGCGGCCGTACGTTCGGGAGCCGAAGCGACCGACGCACACCACCGGCTCGTCGAGCCGACGCTGCCGGGGTCGCGCAGAGGGGGCGACGTCCTGGTGCACTTGAGGTTCGATTCACGAAGTCAATGGCTCTCGGCCGCAGATGAATTCGCTGCTGTTCTGCAGGACCCGGGGATTACCGGCATCAACGGAGCCACCTACCCCGGCGTTCCGGCCCGCAGCGACGGCGGCGCGGGCACCGTCTATCGCACCCTGTTGTTGCGGGTATCACCAGATACCGACGCCGGCGCCCTTGAACTTTTCGAAGCCGAGCTGTCCTCGATGCCCCACTACATGCCGGCGATCAGAGCGTGGCAGCTGAGCCGTGTCGACGATGCGATCGGGACGTCGCAATGGACGCACGTATTCGAGCAGGAGTTCTGCGATCTCGACGGACTGATGGGCCCCTACCTGATGCATCCGTTCCACTGGGCGGTGGTGGACCGATGGTTCGATCCGGAATGTCCTGAAGTGATCGTGCGGGATCGGGTGTGCCACAGCTTCTGTCGATGCGACGCTGCCTTGCCGACTAGCTGTTGAAGATATCGAGTGATCCGACGTGGGCGCGGTTCGCCTTGATTCGCTTTGTCAGGCGCCACGTTCCGTCAGTGCGCCGCTGCCACGTGTCGTTGTAGTCGCCGAGGGTGTAGAACCGCGCCGCGGGGTCGGCGTCGGCGCGCAGATGGACGTCGCGAATGTAGGCGCGGCTGAAGGCCGTATCCCCCTCGACATCAATCACGACATTGCCCAGCAGGTGTTGGGTCGGACCGCAACTGTCGAGGTAACCCCGTATGAGCTCAATGATCGCCGCACTTCCATACAGACGGCCAGTGCCGAAGTCGCCTTCCGCATCGTCGGCGAGAATCTCCGCCATCGCGGTCCAGTCGCGATCGTCCATGGCGCGGGCAAACAAAGTCAATGCGCGCTGTATATCTCGCTCATCGCACAGGCGTTGTAGTCGATCAGGATCCATGCGCCCTCACCCTTTCAGGCTATAGGCCGGCAGGCAGGACATTGGGGTTGGCGGACGCTGGTGGCTCCAGTGGCGGCAGCTCGGACTTCCCATCGAGGCTGTGCACCGGTAGGTGTTGCGACCAGGGGTAGTGCAGGCTGAAGGCCACCAGGCCGGTACGCTGCGCGGCCGGCAGATGGCACATTGCGAGCACGGTCTCGGCCAGATACTCGACCGGCTCGGTGAAGAATGTCTCCGGGATCAACTGTGCGGCACCGGGTGTGCGAACGGCCGTCGACGGGCCGACGCAGTTCACGGCGATGTTGGCGTCGAGCAACTCGGCGGCCACGCCCTGGGTGAAGCGGTGCAGGGCCGCCTTGCACGACGCGTAGACGACGTCGCCGGAGGTTTTGTTGTAGTCCCGGTACGGCCGCACCGGGGCCACACCGGTGACCGACCCGATGTTGACGATCCACCCACCACCTTGTTTACGCATATGCGGCACAGCGGCTTTGGTCAACACAAACGGCGCCCGTAGGTAATGCTCTATGGTTCGGTCAAAGGTTTCCAGCGACATGTCCTCGATTACCGAGTAGTCGGCGAAACCGGCGTTATTGACCAGGATGTCGATGCGGCCGGTCCGGTCCAGCACCGCGTCGACGAGGCTGTCACGCGCGGCGCCGTCTTCGAGGTCGGCGGTCAGCCCGAACGCCGATCCACCAGCCTCTTCGATCAGGGCGATGGTCTCGTCGATGGTCCCCGGTATCGCCGATGTGATCCCGGCCCGGTTCGACTGCGACGGCTGGAAGGCGCGCGCCGTGACGGCGACCGTCGCACCCTCGGCCGCTAGGCGCTGAGCGATTGCGCGGCCAATGCCGCGGCTGCTGCCGGTGACCAAAGCCGTTTTACCGGTGAGCAATTGACTCATTGTAAGGTGAAATCTTCTTCGATCGGTGCGCGATGCTGGTGCCAGACATCGACCAGTCGATACGGCGTCGCCACCACCACCCGGCCCGATCCCGACCGGTAGTAGG
>DASTKA010000348.1:0-2373 GCA_035716165.1 Mycobacterium sp.
CCCGAGCCCGGCGGCGAAGGTCGTCCGGTCGGAACCGTGGACGAAGACGCGAATCCGCCTATGAGCGACCCGACCGCGTCGGATACCTACAGCGGCACCGGAGAATTGCCTCCGCAAGACACCGGGAGCGCAATCCCGCCATACGAGGGACGCCGAGAAAGTGCCGCGACCGACACCCAAGGCACCGGCGGTGCGACGGGCCCCACGACGAATCCCGATTTCAAGTCAGCCAGCGCGGCGAGCACCCCTGGTGGTGCGAGTCAGTCTCCGGCAGACGAACAACCGGCTTCGGAAATGCCGGAATCCGACCGCGACGACGATCGCGTCGGGCCGGCGCACGTCGCGGGTACCCGGCGGGGCGAGTCAAAGCCCTGACTCAGCGCCGCGAAGGCCCCTAGCGCGAGAACATGATCGCGCGCTTGACCTCTTGGATCGCCTTGGTGATCTCGATGCCGCGCGGACATGCCTCGGTGCAGTTGAAGGTGGTGCGGCACCGCCACACCCCGTCGACCTCGTTGAGGATGTCCAGCCGTTCGGCGGCGGCCTCGTCGCGGCTGTCGAAGATGAACCGGTGCGCGTTGACGATCGACGCCGGGCCGTAGTAACTGCCCTCGTGCCAGAAGATCGGGCAACTGGTGGTGCACGCCGCGCACAGGATGCACTTGGTGGTGTCGTCGTAGCGGGCCCGGTCGGTCGGGCTCTGAATGCGTTCGCGGGTCGGCGGGTTGCCGGTCGTGATCAGGTACGGCTTCACCGCCCGGTAGGCGTCGAAGAACGGCTCCATGTCGACCACCAGGTCCTTCTCCACCGGCAGCCCGCGGATCGGCTCGACCGTGATGGTCAGGGCCTTGCCCGGCTTCTTGGGCAGCAGGTCGCGCATCAGTACCTTGCAGGCCAGGCGGTTGACGCCGTTGATGCGCATGGCGTCCGAGCCGCACACCCCGTGCGCGCACGAGCGCCGGAACGTCAGCGTCCCGTCCAGATAGCTCTTGATGTAGATCAGCAGGTTGAGCATCCGGTCGCTGGGCAGGCACGGCACCCGAAAGCTTTGCCAGCCACCGGTTTCCGCGAAGGCGTCGGGCTGGTCGGGGTTGAACCGGGCGATCTTGACGGTCACCATCACCGCCCCCTCCGGAACGGGCGGCAGGGGCGGCTCCAGGGTGATTTCGTCCTCTGTTTCGACACTCATCAGTACTTCCGCTCCTTGGGTTCGTAGCGGGTCTGCACCACGGGCTTGAAGTCCAGCGCGATGTCGCTCAGCAGGTCGCTGCCCTGCTTATCGGCCCCAATTTCCTTATAGGCCATCGTGTGGCGCATGAAGTTGACGTCGTCGCGGTTCGGGTAGTCCTCGCGGGCGTGGCCGCCGCGAGACTCCTTGCGATTCAGGGCGCCGACCACGGTGACCTCGGCGAGTTCCAGCAAAAAGCCGAGCTCGATGGCCTCCAGCAGGTCGCTGTTGAATCGTTTCCCCTTGTCGTGAACGCTGATTCGCGCGTAGCGCTCCTTGAGCGCGTGGATGTCGGTGAGCGCCTGCTTGAGCGTCTCCTCGGTGCGGAACACCGCGGCGTTGTTGTCCATCGACTGCTGCAGCGCGATGCGAATGTCGGCGACGCGCTCGTTGCCGTGCTCGCTCAAGATGTCGCCGACCCAGCCGACGACCATCGCCGCGGGCTCCGGCGGCATGTCCACGAAGTCGTGCCCCCGCGCGTAATTGGCCGCGGCGATGCCGGCCCGGCGGCCGAACACGTTGATGTCCAGCAGCGAATTGGTGCCGAGCCGGTTGGCTCCGTGCACCGAGACACACGCGCACTCACCGGCCGCGTACAGGCCCGGCACCGTAGAAGTGTTGTCCCGCAACACCTGTCCGGTGACGGTGGTGGGGATGCCGCCCATCACGTAGTGGCAGGTCGGGTAGACGGGAACCAACTCGTGCACCGGGTCCACACCCAGATAGGTGCGGGCGAACTCGGTGATGTCGGGCAGCTTGGCCTCCAGCACGTCCTCGCCGAGGTGACGCACGTCGATGTAGACGTAGTCCTTGTGCGGGCCCGCGCCGCGTCCCTCCAAGACCTCCAAAACCATCGAGCGGGCGACGATGTCGCGCGGCGCCAGGTCGACGATCGTGGGGGCGTAGCGCTCCATGAAGCGCTCGCCCTCGCCGTTGAGCAGCCGGCCGCCCTCACCGCGCACC
Organism: Mycobacterium sp.; assembly: GCA_035716165.1. Lineage (GTDB taxonomy): Bacteria > Actinomycetota > Actinomycetes > Mycobacteriales > Mycobacteriaceae > Mycobacterium. The sequence continues at coordinate 2,192 of DASTKA010000348.1, forward strand.
GCCTCGGAGATCAAGATGCCCAGGCCGGCCAGGCCGGTCGGGTGGAATTGGTGAAACTCCATGTCCTCCAAGGGAAGCCCCTTGCGGAAGACGATGCCGATGCCGTCGCCGGTCAGCGTGTGCGCGTTGGAGGTGGTCTTGTACATCCGGCCCGAACCGCCGGTGGCGAGCACGATCGCCTT
>DASTKA010000349.1:0-6025 GCA_035716165.1 Mycobacterium sp.
GGCACCACGTGCGGGTCGCTGAGACCGGCCGCTATGCGGGCTTCTCGGCGGAACCGGCGCTGGAAGTCCTGATCCTCCGCGAGATGCGGCGGAAGCACTTTCAGCGCCACCACCCGGTCCGTGGTCGCGTCGTAGGCGCGGTAGACGCGTCCCATGCCGCCGCGTCCCAACAACTCCAGTATTCGGTAGTGGCCGAATGAGTCCGGATCCAGATTCACCCAACGACCATAAGCCGTCTACGGTGCGCGTCGGGCGAATCCCGCCGATCAGAGGGAGTTTCGCGCCGGCCGCGGCCTAGTCCTGATGGCGCCGACCCGCCGCGCCCGGCGCATGCGCCGCGCTTGCGATCGGCGCTAGTCGAGCAGCAGCGAGGTGATGGTCACCTCGGTGGCGGGCGCCCCGTCTTCTCCGCCACCGGCGACGCCGGCCTTGGCGATCTTGTCCAGGGTGGCCAGCCCGTCGGGCTGAATCGTGCCGAACACGGTGTATTGCGGCGGTAGCTGGGAGTCCTTGTAGACCAGGAAGAATTGGCTGCCGTTGGTGCCGGGGCCCGCGTTGGCCATGGCCAGCGTGCCGCGCGGATAGAGCACGGGCTCCTGCGCCTTGGGATCGTTCGGCGGGTATTGGTTGGTCGGGTACTCGTTGGCGAATTGATAGCCCGGACCGCCGGTGCCGTCGCCCTTGGGGTCGCCGCACTGCAGGACACCCAGGCCCTGCGAGGTGGTCAGCCGGTGGCATTTGGTGTTGTCGAAGTATTTTTGGCCGATCAGGCTCGCGAAACTGTTGACGGTGCACGGTGATTCGTTGTTCGCCAGCATCAGGCCGATATGGCCTTGGTTGGTCACCATGCTGGCGCTCACCTGCGCCGGGTCGGTCGGCACTTTGCCGGTCCGTGGCGGCTTGACCTGCTTGGCCGCCGGCTCGGATGAGGCCGGGTACTGACAGTTGGCGCCCACGTCGGCCGATGGCTTGAAGGGCGGCAGCGCCGCAGCCTGATTCGGCGGCCCGGGAGTCGTCGTCTCCGGCGAGGTGCTGGCGCTGGTGGTCGTCGACGCCGCGGCGTTGCTCTTCTGGTCGTGCTTGGTGTTGACGAGCGTGATCACCACCGCGGCGATCACTGCCACGGCCACGATCGACGCCGCTGCGATCAGCACGATCCGGCGCGTCTTGGCTTGCTTCGCGCGCCGCTCCAGTTGCCGTTCGAGCTTGCGTTTGGCGTTGGCACGTCGCTGTTCGTTGGTCGGCACGAAAACCCAGGCTAATGGGGACGCCGCCGGTCGTGTCAAGGGGCCCCGTCACGGGCGCGTTTGACGCGCCGTGACGGGCCGCATCGGCGCCGGCGCGCCGGGATGGGAAACTGGGAAACGTGTTGATCACCGGATTTCCCGCCGGCATGTTGCAGTGCAACTGCTATGTGCTGGCACAGCGGCCAGGAACGGATGCCGTCATCGTGGATCCGGGGCAGCGGGCGATGGGCGCGTTGCGAAACATCCTGGACAAGAACCGGCTGACGCCGGCCGCGGTGCTGCTGACCCATGGACACATCGACCACATGTGGTCGGCGCAGAAGGTGTCCGACACTTACGGTTGCCCGACGTACATCCATCCCGAGGACAGGTTCATGCTCACCGACCCGATCTACGGCCTTGGCCCGCGCCTGGCGCAGCTGGTCGCGGGTGCCTTCTGGCGGGAGCCCAAGCAGGTCGTCGAGCTGGACCGTGACGGCGACAAGCTGGACCTGGGCAGCGTGACCGTCAACGTCGACCACACGCCGGGACACACCCGCGGATCGGTGATCTTCCGGGTGTCCGGCGACAAGGACGTCGTGTTGACCGGCGACACGCTGTTCGAGCGCTCCGTCGGACGCACGGACCTGTTCGGTGGCAGCGGGCGCGACCTGCTGACGTCGATCGTCGACAAACTCCTGGTCCTCGACGACGAGACCGTGGTGCTGCCGGGGCACGGCAACTCGACCACCATCGGCGCCGAGCGGCGCTTCAACCCGTTCCTCGAAGGCCTGTAGCCCGTGCCCGATTTCTCAGCCTTCTCCGCGCCCAAAGGGGTACCGGACTACTTCCCGCCGGACTCGGCGCAGTTCGTCGCGGTTCGCGACGGCCTGCTCGCCGCCGCCCGCCGGGCAGGCTACGGCGATGTCGAGCTGCCCATCTTCGAAGACACCGCGCTGTTCGCCCGCGGTGTCGGTGAATCGACCGATGTGGTGTCCAAAGAGATGTACACGTTCGCCGACCGTGGCGATCGTTCGGTGACGCTGCGGCCCGAGGGAACCGCCGGTGTGGTGCGCGCGGTCATCGAACACGGGCTGGACCGCGGCGCGTTGCCGGTCAAACTCTGTTACGCCGGCCCGTTTTTCCGCTATGAACGCCCGCAGGCCGGCCGCTATCGCCAGCTGCAGCAGGTCGGCGTGGAGGCGATCGGCGTCGACGACCCGGCTCTGGACGCCGAGGTGATCGCCATCGCCGACGCCGGTTTCCGTTCGCTCGGGCTCGACGGATTCCGCCTGGAGATCACCTCGCTGGGCGATGACAGCTGCCGTCCGCAGTATCGGGAACTGTTGCAGGACTTCCTTTTTGCGCTCGATCTGGACGAGGAAACGCGACGGCGTGCGCAGATCAACCCGCTCCGTGTGCTCGACGACAAGCGGCCCGACGTGCGCGCCATGACGGCCGATGCGCCGGTGCTGCTCGATCACCTGTCCAACGCGGCCAAGCAGCACTTCGACACGGTGCTGGCACATCTGGACGCGATGGGAGTGCCCTACGTCATCAACCCGCGCATGGTGCGCGGGCTGGACTACTACACCAAGACCACGTTCGAGTTCGTGCACGACGGTTTGGGCGCGCAGTCCGGCATCGGTGGTGGCGGCCGCTACGACGGCCTGATGCGCCGGCTCGGCGGACAAGACCTGTCCGGCATCGGATTTGGGCTCGGCGTGGACCGCACGTTGCTGGCGCTGCGCGCTGAGGGCAAGAGCGCGGCGGAGACCGCGCGCTGCGAGGTGTTCGGCGTGCCCCTGAGCGAGGCGGCCAAGTTGCGGCTGGCGGTGGTGGCCGCGCAGTTGCGGGCCGGCGGTGCGCGCGTCGACATGGCCTACGGTGACCGCGGACTCAAGGGCGCGATGCGCGCGGCCGACCGTTCCGGTGCCCGGTTCGCACTGGTGCTCGGCGACCGGGACCTCGAGTCCGGCACCGTCGGGGTGAAGGATCTCGGGACGGGGGAGCAGGCAGCCGTTGCGCTGGATTCCGTTGTCGCCGAGGTGCTTTCGCGACTCGGTCGGTAGCGGCGCGGTCTGCTTGTCCCCTGACCAAGCAAAACCTGGATCGCTACCGCATTGGCAAGCGCCCTCTAACTTTTCTTGCTCGGAATCACGATGATGACGATCAACGTGATTATGGAGAAGAAAAATCCGAGAATTCCCCAACCCAGTGGATTGCGGCCCTTCATCATTGCGATCACGCCGCAGATTATCGCCGCGATAAAGCCGCCGATGATGGCGAAAATCCCCTTGATGCCGCGGAGAATAAGGCCGGCCGCGACGGGGTCCGAACTCGCCAGAATCACCGAATGCAACATGACAGGTCCTTTCGTGAGGGGCCCCGACGTAGTACCCGAACAAATGTGCCGTGAAACCGCGTCTCCAATAGAACCGCTCGCCCGAAACCCGAATTAACCGGCCGGATAACCGCGGCGCACGGTACGGTCCAGAATTCCCAGAGTGGCCCGCAGGGCGCCCTCGGACAGAATCGGAAAAATTCCGGCGTCCCGCCACTTCTGATCGATGGTCGACCAGTCGTAGAACGACGTGACCACGGTGGCCGAGCCGTCTTCGGCCGGCGCAAGCGCATAGCCGTAGACATGGCCGATCGGTGGCTGGATCTGGCCCAGAACCGTCCACGCGATAAGGCGATCCTGCTCGAACTCGGTGATGTCGACGGTGACGTCGTACCTGCCCAATTCGGGGAAATCGTTTAATGATTCGCGGTCCATGTGAACGACGAACTGGTCACCCACGCCGCGTACCGGCTCGCCCTCGGCGGACTGCAGCATCCCGGACGAGTCGATTGCGACGTGGCCCTGCGGGTCGCACAGCACCGCGAAGATGGCCGGCGCCGGTGCGGCGATGGTGCGGGAAGTCTCGATGCGGTCGGTCATATGTCCTCCCAACCGGCGTAGGGGCGATACGACCCGCAGCTTAGCCCCGGTTCCGACCCCGGTGAGGCCGCGGCGCCGGAAGCTGTCGGACCGTGCTGGCATAATCGAACCTATGTTCGAAGACGTGATCGCTCGGTTCGACGAGATGATCGAGCGGCAGTATCCGTCTGCCACGCCGGAGTCCGCGGGGCTGCTGGAGCGGATCGGCGCGTTCTCGCGGGTCGAGAACCGCGCGGCGGCTGAGCAATTGACGGCGATCGGCGACTTGTTTTCGTATCGGTTGTCGCGCTGTTCGGAGTGCGAGGAGTGGGCGGTCGACACCGAGGCGGCGGTCAGCGCGGAGGTGGCCGCGGAGTTGAGAATCAGTCAGGGTCTTGCCGCCAGCCGAGTACGTTATGCCCGCGCGATGCGGGAGCGGTTGCCGCAGGTCGGTGCCGCCTTCCGGGCCGGTGACCTCGATTTCCGGTGGTTCGCCACGATCGTCTATCGCACCGACCTGATCACCGACCGTGACGTGTTGGCGGCGGTCGACGCCGAGTTGGCGCTCAAGGTGCCACGCTGGCCCTCGATGACGCAGGGACGCCTGGCGGCCCACGTGGACAAGATCGTGGCCCGCGCGGACGCGGACGCCGTGCGCCGGCGCACCGAGCGCCGGGCCGACCGGCAGGTATGGGTCGTCGATATGGAGGGCGGCCTGGCGCACCTTGAAGGCAGCCTGTTGAGCCCCGATGCGCACGCGCTGGATCGGCGGTTGGACGCGTTGGCGGCCACGGTGTGCGAGAAGGACCCCCGCAGCCGCGACCAACGCCGCGCCGATGCGTTGGGCGCGCTGGCTGCAGGTGCCGACCGGTTGGGGTGCCGGTGCGGCTCCGCCGGTTGCACCGCGCAGAGCCGGCGCCCCTCCGGACCGGTGGTGATCCTTGTGATCGCAGAACAAGACACGCTGGGCGGCGGCCAATCGCCGGGCGTCGAATTGGGTGCCGAGGGGCTGATCCCGCCGGAGCTCGTCGCCGAGCTGGCCGCCTCGGCGAAGCTGGTGCCGCTGATCCACCCCGAGGCACCGCCGGAACCCGGTTACATGCCCTCCAAAGCCCTGGCCGATTTCGTGCGCTGCCGGGATTTGACCTGCCGCTGGCCCGGTTGCGACCACCCGGCCACCGAATGCGATCTCGACCATACGATCCCCTACGGCGATGGTGGGCCCACGCACGCGTCGAACCTCACATGCTATTGCCGCACACATCATTTGGTGAAGACGTTCTGGGGCTGGCGCGAACGTCAGCTGCCCGATGGCACATTGATCCTGACCTCGCCCGCAGGGCAGACCTACGTCACCCACCCCGGCAGTGCACTGCTATTTCCTGGTGTGTGCCGACCAACCGCGGAGCTGTCGTTGCCCACTCGCGCAAGCGCGAGTAGCGAGCGCTGCGGCGACCGCGCCGCGATGATGCCCAAGCGCCGCCGCACCCGCGCCCAGGATCGCGCCCGCCGCGTCGCCGCCGAACGCAGGCAAAACCACCGGGCGCGGCAACCGAAGCGTCGAGAACGCGAGGCGGCCCATTTCGGTCCCGCGCCACCGGCCGACGGCGATGACGATCCACCGCCATTCTGAGGCTCCCTTCGGCACGGCGCTTGACTGCTCATCGAACGAGTGTTCGAATAGACCGCATGAGGTGGGCAAATCAGGCCTTCGCGGTCAACGGGACACCGGTCGAGGACGGCGCGCTGCCCGGGCTGCAACGCATCGGCTTCCTGCGCAGCGTGCGCTCGCCTCAGTTCGACGGGATCACCTTCCACGAGGTGGTGTGCAAGTCCGCGCTGAACAAGGTGCCGAACGCGGCGGCGCTGCCGTTCC
>DASTKA010000350.1:0-2579 GCA_035716165.1 Mycobacterium sp.
CAGAAGTGGCGCTGGCGCGATTGGCTTCGTGCGGCCCGTGAGTACAAGCTGCCCGGTCCCTGGCAGCTGATGGTGACCCAACCCGCCAGATACATGCGGCCTCATCATCATCCCGGTCCCGAAGCGGTCACGACGATGGCAGTCGAGTACATCAAGAAATCGCCGGCAGCGAAGGCCGCCCGTGAACGGGCTCAACTAGAAGGAAAGGCCGCAGTTCGATGAAGGTTTCGGTGGACCTCGACACCTGCGATGGCAACGGCGTTTGTATGAGCCTGTGCCACGAGGTTTTCGACGTACGAGAGGACGGGCTGCACCTGCTCCAAGAGCAGCCACGGCGGGAGCTACGCGGACCGTTGAAAGCCGCTGAAGTGTCCTGCCCCACCCAGGCCATCGTGGTGGAGGACTGACGCGATGCCCACGAATCGTCAGCTACGACAGGTCGTCATCGTGGGCGCCGGCGTGGCCGGAATGGGGGCGGCGGAGACGCTGCGACGTGACGGCTATGACGGCGACCTGACGATCGTTGGCGCCGAACGGTACGCCCCATACCATCGGCCGCCGTTGTCGAAGAAGCTGCTCAGCGGTCAGGTGCACCGAGCGGGTATCGACATGGCGCCGCAGTTCGACATGGATGCGCGGGTACTCAGGGGCGCAGCCGCAGTCGGATTGGACCAGTCGGCGCGTACCGTCCACGTCCGCGACGACGGCCAGAATGTGTCCTTGGATTTCGACGGGGTTGTCATAGCCAGTGGCGCCGAGCCGCGCGAATGGCCGGGCGGCCCAACTCCCGACGGGGTGTTTCTGCTGCGGACGGTCGAGGACTGTCTGAGTATTCGGAAACGACTCGGTTCGAGTCCTCGTGTCGTGGTGATCGGGGGCGGGTTCATCGGCAGCGAGGTCGCCGCGACCTGCCGATTGCTCGGGCTGGATGTGGTGCTCGTTGAAAAGGCCTCCGGGCCGCTGATCCAAGCGCTAGGTACGGAGCTGGCGCCTTGCTGGGCCAAGTTGCATCGCGAGCACGGCGTGGATCTGCGCGTCGGCGTGGGCGTCGACGGATTCGTCGGCAACGGGCACGTGGAGGCGGTCCGGCTCACCGACGGTTCGCAGGTCCCAGCCGATGTCGTCATCGTCGGCCTGGGCGTGACGCCCGCTACCGGCTGGCTGGAAGGCTCGGGTCTGCGGTTGGACGACGGGGTGGTCTGCGACGCCAAAGGTGTCGCCGAGGGCAACGACGGTGATGGCATCGTCGTCGCCGCCGGTGATGTCGCGCGCTGGTGGCATCCGCTCTATGAGCGGCACCTGCGTACCGAACACTGGGATGACGCCGGACGTCAGGGCGCGGCCGCGGCGCGCACACTGCTGGCCGGCCCCGAACACGCCGAAGACTTCGATGCGGTGCCGTATTTCTGGTCCGACCAATACGACCTCAAGGTGCAGATGCTCGGAGTGCCAACGGATTACGACGCTTTCGCGATCATCGAAGGCAATCCGGACGGCTGGGAGTTCGTCGGTGCGTACGGGCGGGGCGGTCGCACCATCGCGGTGCTCGGGACGATCCCGGGACGGGTGAATGCCTATCGGGAGGCCATCGAGAAGCGCGCCGAATTTCCGCCGAGCCGACCGGATTAGCGCAAGGCGGAAGTCCGCGACTCCCCATCGGCGTGGGGCGACTCGACACGCGGTTTTTTGGGTACAGCATCCACATGCATCGCCCCGACACGATCATCGAAATTCATCGCGAACGCGTGCAGGATCAGACGGTCGAGATGTTCAGCGGCGACAAGTACACGCAGTCCGTCGACGGCACCGGCTACTCCGCGACGGCCACCCTTGACCTCACGCTGGATCGCGTCTGGTTCATCCTCGACTCTCGCCAGCGGCTGTGGCAGGAGGAAGCCGACGGTGAAAGCCGCGACCCTGTGCGGCACTTCGCGATAGATCTGCTGATTTTCGATTCGAAGATCGTGATCGATTCGGTTACCTGCATCCCGCTGGTATCGCTGCCCCCGGCTACCATCACGATCCCGGATGGCCCGCGTGCCGGAGAGTCCCGCGAGATTGCGTACAACGAGATTCCGCTGTTCGGGCGGTTGACAGTTCACGACCAGCTCGAGCCGCACCAACTAGAGCCGGGCAAGCAGACGATCGCCCTGAACTTCACCTCCCAGGACGCTCCCATGCTGGTGGCCACCCCGTTGCGGGACCAGTACGTCGGGTTGCTGTTCGGTCCGCACTTCGAGCGGCGTGAGGGCGGGGTCACGGTTCTTCGCGGACAAGACCCGCGGATCAGCTGGGAACTCGACTACGCCGAGGCGTACTGGATAACGCACAGCATCGCCGGGGAGCTGATGGTGAACCTGGAGAAATTGCAGCATCCGGGCCTCTCCGACGATGAAGCCAGAACCAGGGTGCTCGACTCGCTCGCCGCCCAGATCGCCGATGCGGTCCGCCCACAACTGCAGGCAATGGGAGACAACGGGATTCAGGCGCTGATGCCGTCGCCGGTGGACGTCGACCCCGAGGCGCACGACGACAGCACGGTCAAGGAACTCGATGCCGTCGTGCAGCGCTTCGATGTC
>DASTKA010000351.1:0-4028 GCA_035716165.1 Mycobacterium sp.
TAGTGCCCGCCGCCGGGACGGAAGCCGGCGCCTTCGAGCAGCATCACCAGCGGGATCTTGTCGCGCAGAGCCAGTTCGGCGATGCGGTACCGCTTGGAGTTACCGCCGGGCCCGATGCTGCCCGCCATGGTGGTGAAGTCCTCGGCGCCGAGCATCACCGGTGAGCCGTTGATCTCACCGGAGCCGACGATGAGGCCGTCGGCCGCGATCTCACCACCGACCAGCGTGCCGAGCTCGCGAAATGTGCCGGGGTCGAGGAGGTATTCGATTCGCGCGCGGGCGTCGAGCTTGCCCTTGTTGTGGTGCTTGTCGAGTCGCTCCGGTCCGCCCATCGCCCGCGCGTGCTGACGGCGACGCTCGAGGTCCTCGAGTGTTTCGTCCCAATCCTGGGCTTTCGGCATGCCTATGTCCTACCTCATGGAAGATTCTTCGCGCGACCAGTCCTATGGTGGCGGCCCGCTGCGCCCGGCCACGCCGCGCTTGCGATCGCCACAGATCTGTAGGGTCACATACTGGATTGCTTACTGTAAAGTAACCCGCATGCCTGACGCGGGTCGCCTCAAGGTCGACGGGGGCATCCCCAATCGGCTCGCGGAGGTGGCCGACGCGTCCGCCGCTTTGGAGGAGCGCGGCTATGACGGAGGCTGGACGGCCGAAACCAATCACGACCCGTTCCTCCCCTTGCTGCTGGCCGCGGAACACACGTCGCGCCTGGAACTCGGCACCAACATTGCGGTGGCATTCGCGCGTAATCCGATGGTCGTCGCCAACGTCGGCTGGGATCTGCAGGCGTACTCGAAGGGCCGGTTCATCCTCGGGCTGGGAACCCAGATCCAGCCGCACATCGAAAAGCGATTCAGCATGCCGTGGAGTCATCCGGCCCGCCGGATGGCCGAATTCGTGTCTGCGCTGCGTGCCATCTGGTCGGCATGGATGGACGGCACCAAGCTTCGTTTCGAGGGCGATTTCTACACCCACAAGATCATGACTCCGATGTTCACCCCTGAGCCGCAGCCATATCCGCCGCCGAAGATCTTTCTGGCGGCCGTGGGTGAAACGATGACTGAGATGTGCGGCGAGGTGGCCGACGGTCACCTGGGGCACCCGATGGTCTCCAAGCGCTACCTCGATGAGGTGACCGTGCCGGCGTTGCTGCGCGGTATGCAACGCAGTGGGCGCGACCGCGGCGACTTCGAGGTGTCGTGCGAGGTGCTCATCGCCACCGGTAGCGACGACGCCGAACTGGCCACGGCCACCGCTGCGGTGCGCAAGCAGATCGCCTTCTACGGCTCGACACCGGCTTACCGCAAGGTTCTCGACCTGCACGGGTGGGGCGAGCTGCACACCGAGCTGCACCGCCTGTCGCTGGCGGGAGAGTGGGACGCGATGGGATCGCTCATCGACGACGAGGTGCTTGCGGCGTTCGCCGTTGTCGGGCCGCTCGACACCATCGCCGCTGGGCTGAAAAGTCGTTGCGAGGGTGCGGTCGACCGCGTCCTGCCAATCTTCATGAACGCTTCCTCGACCTGTATCTCCGCCGCACTGAAGGAGTTTCACCAGTGAGCGCAACGACGATGGACGATGCCGGCAAGCTATTGGCGGACCCGTTGGCGTACACCGACGAACGGCGCCTGCATGCGGCTCTGACCCACCTGCGCGCCAACGCCCCGGTGTCGTGGGTGGAGGTTCCGAATTATCGGCCGTTCTGGGCGATCACCAAGCACGCCGACGTCATGGATATCGAACGCGAGAACATGCTCTTCACCAACTGGCCGCGACCCGTGCTGACGACCGCGGAGGGCGACGAGATGCAGGCCGCCGCCGGCGTGCGCACGCTGATCCATCTGGACGATCCGCAACACCGGGTGGTGCGCGCGATCGGCTCGGACTGGTTCCGCCCAAAGGCAATGCGGGCGTTGAAGGTACGCGTCGACGAGCTGGCGAAGATCTACGTCGACAAGATGATGGCGGCGGGCCCCGAATGTGATTTCGTTCAAGAGGTCGCCGTCAATTACCCGCTCTACGTGATCATGTCGCTGCTGGGCCTGCCCGAGGCGGATTTTCCGCGCATGCTCAAGCTGACCCAGGAGTTGTTCGGCAGCGACGACTCCGAATTCAAACGGGGCAGCTCGACCGAGGATCAACTGCCGGCGTTGCTCGACATGTTCGGTTACTTCAACGGCGTCACGGCGTCTCGCCGCGAGCATCCGACCGAGGACCTCGCTTCGGCGATCGCGAACGCCCACGTCGACGGCGAGCCGTTGTCGGACATCGACACCGTGTCCTACTACCTGATCGTGGCGACCGCCGGCCACGACACCACCAGCGCGACGATTTCCGGCGGGCTGAATGCGCTCATCGAGAATCCCGACCAGTGCCAGCGCTTGCGCGACAACCTCGACCTGATGCCGCTGGCGACCGAGGAGATGATCCGCTGGGTGACCCCGGTCAAGGAATTCATGCGGACCGCCGCCAAGGACACCACCGTGCGCGGTGTGCCCATCGCCGCCGGGGATTCGGTGCTGCTGTCCTATGTTTCGGCCAACCGTGACGAGGACGCCTTCGACGATCCGTTCCGCTTCGACGTCGGTCGCGACCCGAACAAGCACGTGGCCTTCGGTTACGGTGTGCACTTCTGCATGGGTGCGGCGCTGGCGCGCATGGAGGTCGGCAGCTTCTTCCGCGAGCTGCTGCCCCGGCTCAGATCCATTGAGCTGACCGGTGACCCGCAACTGGTCGCCACCACCTTCGTCGGCGGGCTCAAACACCTGCCGGTTCGGTACTCGCTGGTTTGACCGCGGGCCGCCCCTCGACCGGAGGTGTTCGCACGCCCGCTGTCGCTACACTCCCCCGTGGAGGTCGAGGCAATGACGCGCAGGACGATTGTCATCACCGGTGCCAGCGACGGCATCGGCGCCGCGGCGGCCCGCCGGATCAGCCGTGGCGGTGACAACGTAGTGCTGGTGGGACGCTCGGAGAGCAAGACCGCGGCCGTGGCCGCCGAGCTGGACGCCGACTATTTCGTCGCCGACTTCGCCGACCTGTCTCAGGTGCGGGCCCTGGCGGACAAAATCCGGTCTCAGTATCCGCGCATCGACGTGCTGGGCAACAACGCCGGGGGAGTGTTCTCCAAGCCGCACCGGACGGCCGACGGCCACGAGATCACTCTTCAAGTGAACTACCTGGCACCGTTCTTGCTCACCACGCAGTTGCTGGACGTTCTGGTCGGTTCGCGAGCCACCATCGTCAATACGTCCAGTTCGTCTCAGCGACTGTTGCGCAAAGTCAGGCTCGCCGACTTCGACACGACGGACCGGCGCCGGCCCAGCACCGCCTATGCATTGGCGAAGTTGGCAAACATCTTGTTCACCAAGGAATTACATCGGCGCTTTTCCGCCGACGGTCTTTCGGTGGCGGTGGTCCACCCGGGTTTCGTCAACACCAACATCGGTCAATCGTCTGGCTCGCGGTTCCTGACCACCATGCAACGGACGCCGGTCAGCCGGATGATCAAATCCGCGGACCATGGCGCCGACCAGCTGGTCTGGCTGGCCACCAGCGTGCCGGGCGTCGACTGGGTGCCCGGCGAGTACTACGCGAAAGGCAAAGTCGGCAAAGCCAATCGGGCGGCCTATGACCCTGCCCTCGTGCGCGAATTGTGGGATCACACCATGGCCAAGGTCGTTTAGGGGCTGCCCAAGGTCGAAGGCTCGGTATTCGAGAGGAAGCTCATGCTAGGAATCCATCACGCCGCAATCTGCACCGCTGACGTCGAACGTTCGATGAAGTTCTGGCGCGACGGCCTGGGTTTCACCGAACTGTTCGGCGCACGGACCGATCGGCTGCAGTCGGTATTCCTTGGTGATCCGCAGACACCGGATACCGGGATCGTCGAGTTGGTTGTTTTTGAAGGCGCCGACGAAGCGCTGCCCGCGCCGGCGGGCCCCCGACACGGTTTCTTCTTGCTCTCACTGCAGCGTGATGTGGACGAAACACTCTCCGTGCTGGCCGAATTGGGCTTCACCGAC
>DASTKA010000352.1:0-3789 GCA_035716165.1 Mycobacterium sp.
GACGCCCACGCGCCCGGCCAGCTGGACTTCCTTGGCTATGGCGCCCAGCGCGCGCTGGACGCGGGCGTGCCCGTCGACCGGATCGTGAACACCTGGCCCGCCGAGCGGCTGCTGGAGTGGACCGGGTCTTAGTCGGGCAAGTGCGGCATCTCGAAGCCCGGGTCGCGACCCAGCAGCACCGCGGGCGTCAGCGCCGACTTGCCGTAGCGCCGGCGCACCCGGTCGATGGCCGCGTCGATGTCGTCGCCATGGTGCTTCGGGTCGGCGAACGGCAGCATCAGCTGTTGGGAGCCGCTGCGGTCGATCCCCGACACGGCGAACCCGACCAGCGTCAGGCCGCGCTGCGCGACGAGCGGCGCTGCGTCGGCGACCAATCGGCGTGCGGCGGCCAGCAGGGGCGCCGTCGACGAGGTGGCCCACGGCAACGTATGCGATCGGGTGGCCCGGGTGAAGTCGTCGAAGCGCAGCCGCAGCACCACCGTGCGACCGGTACGGCCCGCCGCCCGCATGCGGCCGGTGATGCGGTCGATGAGATTCACCACCACGGCGTCGATTTCGTTGTCCGACATGGTGTTTCCGGCGCGGCCCAGGGCCCGCTGAGCGCCGACGGACCGGCGGCGCACGCCGGTGGTCACCCGACGGCGGTCGATGTTGCGGGACAACGCGTACAGCTGGCGGCCCATCGCCCCGCCGACCATCGAGCCCAGCGCCGACTCGCTGAGCTCGGCGACGTCGGCGACGGTCACGATGCCGTGCGCGCGCAGTTTCTCGGCGGTCACCGCGCCCACACCCCAGAGCCTGCGCACGGGCAGCGGCCGCAGGAACGCCAGCTCCTGATCGGGCGGCACCAGCAGCAGCCCGTCGGGTTTGGCTTCCTGGCTGGCGACCTTGGCGAGGAACTTCGTGCGGGCGACGCCGACGGTGATCGGCAGCCCGACGCGGTCGCGCACGTCCGCCCGCAGCCGCTCGGCGATCGCGACCGGCGTGCCGCTGACCCGGCGCAGCCCGCCCACATCGAGGAAGGCTTCGTCCACCGATAGCGCCTCGACGACCGGGGAGCAATCGCGAAACACCTCGAAGACGGCGTCACTGGCGCGCGAATACGCGCTCATCCGCGGCGGCACCACCACGGCGTGCGGGCACAGCCGTCGTGCCTGCGACCCGCCCATGGCCGTGCGCACGCCGTAGGCCTTGGCCTCGTAGCTCGCGGCCAGCACGACGCCGCCGCCGACGATCACCGGGCGGCCGCGCAAGGTCGGGTCGTCGCGCTGCTCGACGGACGCGTAGAAGGAATCGAGGTCCGCGTGCAGGATGGACGCATCGCACCGCACGAACATATGTTCGCATACGGCGCCGACAAGCCAGGTCAGCCGGCTGTGCCGTAGACGCTGGTGACCCACACATGCACCAGCGTGTCGAGCAATTGCTCGCTGGGCACCGACGGGCGCCCGTCGGCGAACGAGCTGAGCATGACCTTTTCGTTCAGCAGGTTCAGTGCCGCGGACAGATTGTGGGCCGGCAGCGTGACCGGTGCGGCGCCGCGGGCGCGCTCGGCTTCGATCACGGTGGTGGTGTGGTCGACCCACTTCTGCATGAAGCGCGACCACAGCTCGTCGACGTCCTTGTTGGTACGCGCGGCGTCGGCGGCCAACGACACCGCCCGATGCGCCCCGAACGTCTCGACGAACACGTTGATCCCGATGCGCCACAACGCTTTCAGATCGGCGGGCGGGTTGGCGATCATGGTCTCCAGAGCGGAGTCGGCCTCCATGATCACGCGTTCGAACAGGGTGAACAACACCGCGTCCTTGGACGGAAAGTAGAAGTAGAACGTCGGCCGGGACAGTCCGGCACCCTTGGCCAGGTCGTCGACCGAGATTTCGGCGAGCGGGCGGTCCCTCAGCAGCCGCTCGGCGGTGGACAGGATGGCCAGTTCACGGTCGTCGCCGGACGGGCGCGCAGAACGCCTGCCCCGGTGGGTGCGGGCGGAACCGACGGTAGTCACGGCCGCTACCTTACACGCTGTTGAAAGTTTCAACACGGTGTTGACTAGTTCGACACCGCGTTGATAGCGTGGCGTTCATGACTGAGCACCTTGACGTCCTCATCGTGGGCGCCGGCATCTCCGGCGTGAGTGCGGCCTGGCATCTGCAGGAACGCTGCCCGACGAAGAGCTACGCCATCCTCGAACGTCGCGCCGACCTGGGCGGAACCTGGGACCTGTTCAAGTACCCGGGCATCCGGTCGGACTCGGACATGTTCACGCTGGGCTTCCGGTTCAAGCCCTGGCGCTCGGCGAAGTCGATCGCCGACGGGGCCTCGATCAAGGCCTACATCAAAGAGACCGCCGTCGAGAACCGGATCGAGCCGAACATCCGCTACAGCCATCGGGTGGTGGCCGCCGACTGGTCCGACGCCGAGAACCTCTGGACGGTGACCGTCGAGAGCGACGGCCGGCAGAGCGAGATGACGTGCTCGTTCCTGTTCGCCTGCACCGGCTATTACAACTACGACGAGGGGTTCTCGCCCACCTTCCCCGGCTCGGAGGACTTCGGGGGCACCATCGTCCACCCGCAGCACTGGCCGGAGGATCTCGACTACGCGGGCAAGCGCGTCGTCGTCATCGGCTCCGGTGCCACCGCGATCACCCTGATTCCCGCCCTGGTGAATTCGGGCGCGGGTCACGTGACGATGCTGCAGCGTTCGCCGACCTACATCGGGTCGCTGCCCGGGGTCGATCCCTTCGCCGAGAAGGCGAACCGGCTGCTGCCCGAGCGCCTCGCGCACATGGCCAATCGCTGGAAAGCCATCGCGTTCAGCACCTTCCAGTACCAGCTGTCCCGCAAGGCCCCGGGCTACATGCGCAAGACGTTGATGACAATGGCGAAGCGACGCCTGCCGGAGGGCTACGACGTCGAAAAGCACTTCGGCCCGCGCTACAACGTCTGGGACGAGCGGCTGTGCCTGGCCCCCGACGGCGACTTCTTCCGGACCATCCGGCACGGCAAGGCCGACGTCGTCACCGACACCATCGACCGGTTCACCAAGACCGGCATCAAGCTCACCTCGGGTGAGGAGTTGGCGGCCGACATCATCATCACCGCAACGGGTTTGAACATGCAGTTACTGGGCGGCGTGCACCCGACCCGCAACGGTGAGGACGTCGACCTGACGTCGCTGATGACCTACAAGGGCCTGATGTTCTCCGGTGTTCCCAACTTCGCCATCACCTTCGGGTACACGAATGCGTCCTGGACGCTGAAGGCCGACCTGGTCTCCGAGTTCGTGTGCCGATTGCTGAACTACATGGACGCCAAGGGTTTTGACTTCGTGGAGCCGCAGCATCCGGGCGACGCCGTCGACGAGCTGCCGTTCATGGACTTCACCCCGGGCTACTTCCGGCGCTCGATGCATCTGCTGCCCAAGTCGGGGTCGCGGGAGCCGTGGCGGCTCAAGCAGAACTACTTCTTCGACATGCGCACGATCCGGCGCGGCAAGGTCGACGACGAAGGCTTGAAGTTCGCGAAAAAGCTTGCGCCGGTAGCGGTTTAGCGGATCACTCTGCGGCGGCGACGACGATTCCGTCGTCGTCGCTGTAGGCGATCTCGCCCGGCACGAACGTCACCCCGCCCAGGGTGACCTCGACGTCGCGCTCACCGGCACCGGTCTTGGTGCTCTTGCGCGGATTGGTGCCCAACGCCTTGATGCCGATGTCCATGCCCCGCAACGTGGCCGAGTCGCGCACCGCGCCGTTGACGATGAGCCCGGCCCAGCCGTTGGAGCGGGCCA
>DASTKA010000353.1:0-2251 GCA_035716165.1 Mycobacterium sp.
CGGGTGCGCCGCAGCTCGCGAAAATTCTCCCCGGAGCTGACGCGGCCCTTCGAGCCGCCGCCGACTTTCATGAACCACAAGATCACCCCGGAACGGCGGTTCGCCACCGCCACCCTGGCCCTGGCCGACGTCAAGGAGACCGGCAAGCGGTTAGGGGCGACGATCAACGACATGGTGCTGGCCATGGCGACCGGCGCTCTGCGCACGCTGCTGTTGCGGTACGACGGCAAGGCCGTGCCGCTGTTGGCGTCGGTGCCGATGAGTTTCGACTTCTCGCCCGAGCGGATCTCCGGCAATCGCTTCACCGGTGTGCTGGTGGGTCTGCCGACCGACTCCGACGATCCGCTGGAGCGGGTGCGCTGCAGCCACGAGAACGCCGCCGCGGCAAAGGAAAGCAACCAGCTGATGGGACCGGAGCTGGTCAGCCGGTGGGCCGCCTACATGCCCCCCGCGCCCACCCAGGCCTTCTTCCGCTGGGCGTCCGGTCGCGACGGACACAACAAGATCCTCAACCTGAACATCTCCAACGTGCCGGGTCCGCGCGAGCGTGGCCGGGTGGGCGGGGCGCTGGTCACCGAGATCTATTCGGTGGGCCCGTTGA
This sequence comes from Mycobacterium sp., assembly GCA_035716165.1. GTDB lineage: Bacteria > Actinomycetota > Actinomycetes > Mycobacteriales > Mycobacteriaceae > Mycobacterium. Next base: position 602 of record DASTKA010000353.1, read on the forward strand.
CCGCCGGCAGCGGCCTGAACATCACCGTGTGGAGCTATGTCGACCAGCTCAACATCTCGGTGCTCTGCGACGGGTCCACGCTCGAGGACCCGCACGAGGTTTCCGACGCCATGGTAGCCGATTTCATTGAAATCCGAAGGGCCGCAGGGCTTTCCGACAAGCTGACGGTGGTCGAGGCCGCGATGGCTCCGGCGTGATTGGCCCCGGTCGGTAGGCAATCGACTTTGGCGGTAAGCCGAATCTCGCCGGGCCGTTAACGCCATTTCCGCCGCCGGTTACCATCGGTCCGACAAGAGCTATCGCAAAGTCACCGATCCCCGTGAAGGAGCTGTGCGGCACCGTGAGCAGTGGAAACCAAGAGGCCGGCACCGACGAACCCGAAGTTCTGGTCGAACAACGGGACCGAATCCTCATCATCACGATCAACCGGCCGAAGGCCAAGAACGCGGTCAACTCCGCGGTGGCCAACGGCCTGGCCACCGCCGTTGATCGGCTCGACAACGAGACCGGATTGTCGGTGGGCATCCTCACCGGGGCGGGTGGCTCGTTCTGCGCGGGCATGGATCTCAAGGCTTTTGCCCGCGGCGAGCTCCCCATCGTCGAAGGCCGGGGCATGGGCTTCACCGAGCGCCCCCCGGTCAAGCCGCTGATCGCGGCGGTCGAGGGCTACGCGCTGGCCGGCGGCACCGAATTGGCGCTGGCCACCGACCTGATCGTGGCCTCGAAGGACTCGGCGTTCGGCATCCCGGAGGTCAAGCGGGGGCTGGTCGCCGGCGGCGGCGGGCTGCTGCGCCTGCCGCAGCGCATCCCGTCCGCGATCGCCATGGAACTGGCGCTGACCGGTGAGAACCTGAGCGCCGAGCGGGCGCATGCGCTGGGCATGGTCAACGTGCTGGCCGAGCCCGGCGCCGCGCTGGACGCCGCGATCGAGCTGGCCGAAAAGATCGCGGCGAACGGGCCGCTCGCGGTGGCCGCCACCAAGCGGATCATCGTCGAGTCGCGCGGCTGGAGCCCGGAGGAGATGTTCGCCGAGCAGAACAAGCTGCTTACTCCGGTGTTCTCCTCCAATGACGCCAAGGAAGGCGCCATCGCCTTCGCCGAGAAGCGCCCACCCAAGTGGACGGGCACCTGATACCAGGCGGCGCTGTCCCGCTCGGCGCCAAGGCTTGCCGGGTTTCTGCGTTCGCGCTGTCCTCCGCGATGGCCGGCCCGGCGGCCGCCGATGCGACGGCCTGACGGTGTTGGGCCGCGAGGTGGTTGCGTGCTCTAAGCTACAGTCGAGCATGACACTTTTGGCCACCTTTGTAACGCGTTGAGACCGGAGAAAGATCGAGGATGAGCATTTCGTTGCTGCTCGAGATGGCCGCGTCGGGCAACGCCGAGCGCACGGCGGTGGTGTCCGGAGACCTTCGGCTGACGACGCAACAGCTCAGTGACCTGGCCGACGGCGGCGCCGGGGTGATCGCCGCGTCCAACGCCAAGCACGTCGCGTATGTGGGGATCGGCGGTGCGATGCTGCCGCTGCTGATCTTCGCCGCGGCGCGCGCCGGGGTGGCGTTCACACCGATCAACTACCGGCTCTCCGCCGAGGGCATCCAGGCGCTTATCGAGCGGCTGCCCGAGCCGTTGGTGATCGTCGACAGCCGCTAC
>DASTKA010000354.1:0-3144 GCA_035716165.1 Mycobacterium sp.
AGCGCCGTTTCTGCTCGTCGCTGCCGAACGACAAGAGCGACGCCGCAACGATATTCACGCCCTGCGGGTTGAAGCTGTGGTAGATCCGGCGTCGGCTCAGTTCCTCCAGGTAGACGAACTGTTGAATGACCGTCGCACTGCGGCCACCGAATTCCGGTGGCTGACTGGGCAGCAGCCAGCCGTGGTCGAACAACAGCCGCTGCCAGTCGCGTGCCCACTGCGGCATGTGTGAAACCGACCGGGGACGCTCGAGCGTTTCGCTTGCGGGAGGCAGGTTTTCGTCGAGGAACGCCGAGAACTCCGCCCGGAACTCCTCGACGTCGGAATCAAAAGTCAGCTGCACGGTATTCCTCCGCGATCCGCGCCCGGTGCTCGGCCGCGCCGCCGAGCATCAGCTCACCCGCCTTGGCTCGCTTCAGCGCGAACTGCAGGTCGTTCTCCCAGGTGAATCCCATTGCGCCATGCAGCTGTAGGCCGTGGCGGAACACCAGCGACTGGCATTCGCCCGCCGACGCCTTGGCCATCGCGGCCGCCAGCCGGCGGCGGGGATCGTCGGCCGCGATCGTCAACGCGGCGAAGTAGGCGAGCGCGCGGGCCCGTTGCACGGCGACGTGCATGTCGGCGGCCTTGTGCTGGACGGCCTGGAACGAGCCGATCGCCACGCCGAACTGCTGGCGGCTTTTGACGTGCTCGAGCACCAGGTCCAGGATGCGTTGGCAGGCGCCGACCATCGTGATCGCCATGCCGGTCAGCGCATGGTGATGAGCGCGTTCGGCGTCGACGGTCAGCCGATCACTATCGGGCACCCGAACCTCCGCGAAGGACAGGTCGGCGACGTGCAAGACAGGGTCGAACACCGACGCGCGCCGGGCCGACACCTGACTGGACGCGACGATGAAAACCCCTGCGTCGGTCACCACCGCGAACCGATCGGCGCGATCACCGTCGAGCACATGGCGTGCCGTACCTTCCAGCACCCAGCCTTCGGCGTCGCGGTGCGCCGCGACTCCGCCGTAGACGGCGGTGCCCGACTGGTGTGGGTCGAACCGGTCCGCGGCAAGCGGTGCGAATTGGCTCATCGTTGCCAGGAATGGGGTGGGGTCGGTGGCGCGGCCGAGCTCCTCGAGCACGATGGCCAGCTCGACGGCGCTTTCCGGATCGCTGAGTTCGGTCCAGCCCTGGTCTACATACGACTTCCACAGTGGGCTCGGGTCGACGCCCTCTTCGGCCACGGTGCGCACCAGCGACGGCGGGCACTGCTTCGCGACGGCATCGCGCACGGTGTCCTGCCACAGTCGCTGATCAGCATCGAACTCCAACAGCATCCGCGCCGCCTCTCGTCGTGACTCTCACGCGAGAATAACATTCTCGGTTGCGGAAGTAATAATCTCTGAATCCGGGCATGGGGTCACCGCAAGGCGGTGAGGAGCTGAGTTTCTCCGGCGATCTAGGTGCTGGTCACGAGGCCGTCGGCGACGTTGTCCCAGCGGTCGAGGTTCACGAATTCGGCGAGCGGTCGTCGGCGCAGCGGCCCGTGATTGCCCTTGGGCCACCCGACCACGATGTGGCCGGCGACAATCCAGCCCTCGGGTATGCCGACGGCTTCCCTCAGCAGCTGTTCACCGCCATACGAAGCCCAGCTGGTCAGGCAGGCGCCGAGTCCCTGGGCGCGGGCGGCCAGCAGAAAGTTCTGCATGGCGGGAAATATCGAACCGCCGAGCAGCAGTTCCGACGCTGTCGGGTAGTGCGCCTGGGCGAACAGGACCGAGGTGAATTCACCTGCGCGGTCGTGCAATTCGTACGTCGCACGGTAAGTGCGGGCGCGCCGGCTGTTGTCGTCGGCTGCGGGCCTACTCATGCCGTAGACGGGCTCGATCACCTCCAGCGCGTGGGCCGCGGCCTTGGCCACCACGGCCCGCTGCTCGGGCGATCGCAGCACCACGAAACGCCAGCCTTGCGCGTTGGCACCCGAGGGAGCCCACCTGGCCGCCTCGAGGCAGCGCGCCAGTGTCGTGTCATCGACCGGCTCGTCGGTGAAGCGCCGGATCGTTCGGGCCGTCGACATCACTTCCCAGATATCCGCGCTTGCTCCGGCCACTGCTTCTCCTTACTCCGGCTCCCTCTCGCAACCTAGCCCGCAGCGGGGCCGGAGGTCAGACGCCGGTCCGGGTGATGTCGTCGTCGCCCATCCAATGCACGAACCGCTGCAAGGGATACATCGCGTCGTGCGGGCTACCGAGCACGTGCGCGTTCGCGGTCCCCAGCCGGCACAGACGTTGAGCCCCGGCGCTTGCCAGCCGGTCGCGCAGCTGCGCCTTGCATTCGTACGGGTACACACCGATGGTTTGAGTGGCGACATTGACATAGCGCACCGCGTCGTCGAGCGACGGAACCATGACAACGTTCGAGGTCTTATTCGTGGGCTGGAACTCGACGGGTCGATCCGAAAGGATCACCAGGCCCCGCCCGTCGAAGGCGCCCCAGACCTTGAGATCGCCCATGGCCTCCATCACCTGGATCTCGTCGCGCACCTCCGACGACAGTGGCGGGCCCTCGGCCGAGGCGAATTCGCGGTCAACGGCCAGCCGCTGCGCCAGCGCGGTGCACAGCGATTCGACCTGGGCCCGTTGACCTTCCACGAACGCGAAGCGGCTCGCCAAGCAGGCTTCCTGATTGAACACCGTGGTGTCGGCTGCCAGCCGATCGGCGACATCGGCGACGCGGTCGCCGGACTCGAATACCTCGCGCCCGATCATCGAGATCGAGGACTTCGGATCGAACGAGATCAATTGGATTCCCGGGCCGAGGTACTGGATTACGTTGTTGATCGCCTCGCCGCCTCCCCACGCGACGATCTTGTCGAAGTACTGCGCCCGGTAGAGCGTGCGTTCGATGGCGGTATCGCCGCCCTGCCAGTAAACCGCCGACATCGATTGCACGACGGGGTGTTTCGGATCGATTTCGGCCATCGTGCGCAACACCGCGACGGTGGTGAAGGGGTCCCTCGACGGCATCTTGAACAGATTGACAGCTTTGACCAGGGCGCCCTGCGCGATCGACGCGACGCATCCCGACGGAGCATTGCCGGCGAGCATATGCACCATTCGCGACGGGAACGCCCGCACCGCACCCTGATTGCCGTAG
>DASTKA010000355.1:0-2255 GCA_035716165.1 Mycobacterium sp.
GGACTGCCCGCACACCTCGAACAGCATCTGGCCACCATGGCGCTGCTCCATCGAGCCGGACGCTATGACCGCGCCACCGACGACGTCGAGAAGGTCACCGGGCAGCCGGCATCGACGGTGGGCCACTATATCGCCGAACACGTCGACCTCTTCTCGTGAGCTATCGGATACGCAGACAGGGCTCGGACGTAATCGAGTGGGGTTCATCCGTTCTGCCGCAAGTGAACTGACGTATCCGTACTACGGTTCGAATACCAGCAACGGTTTACCCCCGTGTTCGGGAGCTTCCGCCAAATAGACGGCGTCGGTGAACTTTTCGACGGGGATCGGTTGGCCCTCCGGCACGCGCAGCGCGCCGCTGTCGGCGAGCTGAAGTGTCCGGTTGATCGCTGCGATCATCCGATCCTTCGGGGTCTGGGTGAACCAGCGGAACAGCCAGAAACCCCGAACGGTCTTGGTTTCGTAGATCAGTGAGCGCGCGAAGATGGGAACGGTGAGTTTGTCGGGATCGGTTTGGCGGTGCGTGGACAGCGCACCGTAGACGATCAGCTCACCGTCCGGTGCCAGCGCGCGCGACACGTCCGCACCCACCTGACCGCTAACACAGTCGATCGCCTTGGACACACCGTCGTGCCCTGCGATATCAACCACCCGTTCGCGCAGGTTCTCGTCCTCCGTGCAGATCACCGCGGTGCCCCCGAGGGCGAGGATGTCTTGAACGGCGGATCGACGGCGCACCACGTTGAGGGTCTTGAAGCCCAGGTGCGCTCCGAGTTGGATGACCGACTGGCCGACGGTTGACCCGGCCGCCGTCTGCAGGAGCCATTCGCCTGGCCGAACGTTGAGTTCATCTCCGGTCAAGATCACGGCGGTGAGCGGATTGGCGAGAAGCTGGGCGGCCGTGGAATTGGTCATGCCGTCGGGAACAGGCAAGACCTGGGCGGCATCGGCGAGGACATATTCCTGCCACGTGCCCCTGACTCCGATTGTGATGACGCGCTGCCCCACGGTCAGATTGTCTGTGGCGCTGCCGATTTCGTCGATCACGCCGACCGATTCGATTCCCGGTACGGTGGGAAACTCCGGGGTAAAGCCGTATCTGCCACGAATGGTATGCAGATCGCTGGCGTGGACGGGCACAGCGGCCACCCGGATCCGGACCTGGCCGGGACCGGGCACCGGAATGGGGCGGTTCCGCAGGTGCAGAACGTCCAAAGGTTCACCTAGTGTTTCGGCGACAACTGATCGCATCTTGACGCTCCTTCGGCCTAGAACCGCATCACGGACGCCTCCAGCTCACACTTGCATAAGTCGCCAAGCGAAGTGAACCGCCCGCCACGCGCGCGTTCATCGCCCCGACGCTGTCAGCAGGATCTTGCCCCCACGGAGGAGGTGCTGCACCGCGTCCTGAATGTGCTCCAGGGGGTACACGCCCGCCACGGGTACGACCAGGGTGCCGTCGGCCACCAGGGGCGCCGCCTCACGTATGACAGGCAGCACCTTGTCGCGGTAGTCGAAGTCGCCGACAAAAAATCCGCGGACGGTGAGGTGCTTGGCCACCAGTGTCGAGGTGTCGACCCACATGGGTTCGTCCCTGGCCCAGGAATAGCTGACCAACGATCCACCGTCGGAGAGCATTTCGAGCAGCCGCCCCACCCCTGGACCGCCGACGGCGTCTACTGCGAGCGCCACTCGCGCGTCGCCGATCATGGCTCGAACATCGCCGACCGCATCGGGGTCGTCCGCGTGGACCACGTCGGCCCCGGCCGATGTGAGCTCGGCGAACGTTGAATCGTCACGGGCCAGGTTGATCGTCTTCAGTCCACGACGTTTGGCCAGCGCGATCAATGACCGTCCCACCCCGGAGTTTGCGGCGTTCTGAACCACCCAGTCACCGGGCTGCAGGGGCGCGCATTCGCTGAGCATCAAGCCCGCTGTCGGGGGGTTGCTGCCCAGCATCGCGTACTGCTCGATGTCGCCGCCGGCGGGGAGTGCGAACAGGCCGTCGGCGGGCACGACGAGGCGCTCGCGCCAAGCACCGGCATATAGGGGTAGCACGACCAGATCGCCGACCTGAAGCCCATCGACCTCGGCGCCGGTGGCAAGCACGCGGGCGACCCCTTCTGCGCCGGGTATGTGGGGCAGGGGTGGTCGCGCCAGCATGCCGGTGATCACCAGTAGGTCGTGTTTGTTCAATGGCGAGAACTCAACGCTCACCAGAACCTCGTGCGGGCCCGGTGGCGGCGGCTCCTCGA
>DASTKA010000356.1:0-3076 GCA_035716165.1 Mycobacterium sp.
TACGGAATTCTCTCGACATCATTCATCAACCTCGGCATCAGCATTGCCGCCGACCGGGAAAGCGGCGCGCTCAGACGGCTCCGGGGGACGCCGGCGACCGCGGCCTCGTATTTCATCGGGAAAATCTCTCTGGTTGCGGTCGCCAGCCTGGCCGAGGCGGTTGTTCTCCTGTCGGTGGGTGTGCTGGTCTTCAAACTCCACCTACCGACAACTGGTTACGGATGGTTCACGCTGACCTGGGTGTTCATCCTGGGCATCCTCAGCTGCTCACTACTGGGTATCTTCGTCAGCAATCTGGCCAGCAACGCGGTATCCGCGGCGGTGATCACCAACGGCCCAGCGGTTGCTCTGCAATTCGTTTCGGGCACATACGTTCCGCTGATGGCATTGCCCGCATGGATGCTGGGCCTCGGCTCCGTGTTCCCGGTCAAGTGGATGGCGCAAGGATTCCGGTCGGTGCTCTTACCGCCGGACATGGCCGCATTCGAACCGGCCGGCAGCTGGGAACACTGGATGACATTTCTGATGCTGACGGCGTGGAGTGTCGGCGGATTGATCGCCTGCCTCACCGTTTTTCGTTGGTCGGACACCAAGTAGCGAGCTCTCACCTGCTGCCCTACTCCCGATAGGACGCCACGATGCCTTCCCTACTCGCTATCACGTCGCACTTCTTCCTCCAGATCGCTTTCATACTGCTCACCTACCGCCTGCTCTGGCCGCTCTTCCGCCGGTTGGGTCAGGTGCAAGTGGTCGCGATCATGGTGGCTGGATTCGTGCTCGGCCCTTCGGTTTTGGGGTGGGTATGGCCGGCCGGGCAGCGGTGGCTGTTCCCCACGAAGCTGACGATCGGCGCCGAAACCTTCACCCATCCGAACCTCACCGCCATCTACGTCGTCGGCCAGCTCGGGCTCGTGCTCTACATGTTTCTCGTGGGTGCCTCTTTGAAGCTGGACATTCTGAGCGCGCATCTCAGGCAAGCCGGTGCCACTTCGGCCGCCGGTATCGGTATTCCGTTGGTACTCGGCGGCGTCACCGGATGGCTGATGGTCAGCCTCGGCGGCTACTTCACGGCCAAGGTCGCGCATTGGCAAGGTGGCCTGTTCGTCGCCTCCGCGGTGGCCATCACGGCATTCCCGATGTTGGCGTGGATCGTCTACGACTCCGGATTGCTCAACACCCGGTTGGGGACGATGTCTTTGTCGTGCGCCGCTGTCGACGACGCCTGCTCGTGGATTCTGCTGGCCACGCTTGTGGCGACCGCGAAAGGAAGCCTGTCCGGCGCGGTTCTGGCGATCGGGGGCGGGCTGGCCTACCTGCTGTTCATGGTCTTCGTCGGCCGGCGGCTACTCGCCAGGTTGGAAACCTGGACCCCGCAGCGCAGTGCCGTCGAACGCACGGGTGGCTTGCCGATCGCGCATCTGTCCGTTGTCCTTCTGGTCGTGCTGACTGCGAGCTGGTTCACTGATCTAGTCGGAATCTATTCCGTCTTCGGTGCTTTCGTGGCCGGGACCGTGATGCCCCGCGGTGCCCTGCTCGATGCAATCCGTGATCGGTTCGAACCGCTCGTCGCATACCTGTTGATTCCGGCGTTCTTCATCTACTCGGGGCTGAACACTCAGCTCAGTCTGATCTTCGACGGATCTACTCTCGCGATGGCGATCATCGTGCTGGTCGTGTCGTTCGCCGCGAAGTTCGCCGCCATCGGACTGACGGCGCGTTGGCAGGGCATGAGTTGGAACGAAGCCGGTGCGATGGGGGCACTCGCCAACGCCCGCGGCCTGATGGAGCTGATCTTGATCAACATCGGATTGGACGCGGGACTGATCACCGGCAAGACCTACACCATCCTGGCGCTCATGACGATCATCACCACCTTCGTCGCCACCCCGCTGCAGCGCGTGTTTGAACGTCGCCTGAAAAAATCCGGGTCCGTGTTCGGACCCGCGGGCGAAGAACCGTGCCGGGAAGCCGTTGACGGCGAGGCGCTGCTGCCGGGCAACCTGGCCTGATCGGCAACTCGACCCGGGATTACATATGAAGATCGGTCGTCTCGCCGCATACTGCTTTAATACGCAGCCACTCGTCCGCGGGAGAGGCCACAGTGAGTTCCGAGAACACCCTGGCCGGTGACGCCGGTAAGACGAACCGTTACCACTTCGATCGCCACACCCCGGAGTACCGCGAGCGGTTCGCCGCGATCACCGAGGAGATGCACGCCAGGTGCCCGGTGGCGTGGACCGACACCTACGACGGGCATTGGGTTGCCGCGGGCAACCGGGAAGTCTTCGAGCTCGCTCGATGCCCGCACGTGTCCAACGACCACGACGTCACCGGTGAAGGCACCGGCTATAAGGGCATCACGATCCCCACGCTGAAGCAGGGCAACGGCGTCCGTGGCGGCATGCTCGAGATGGACGAACCCGAGCACTCCGCCTACCGCACCATCCTCAACCCCTACTTGTCGCCGGCCGCCGTCAAGCGCTGGAAGCCGTTCGTCGACGAGATCGTGCGGGCGAGCATCGACGAGAAAATCGAAGGCGGGCGGATCGATTTCGTCGACGATCTCGCGAACGTCGTGCCCGCCGTCCTGACTCTTGCGATGATGGGCGTTCCGCTGAAAAAGTGGCAGCTCTATTGCGAGCCGGCCCACGCCGGCGTTTATACCCCGGCCGATTCCCCGGACGCCCCAAGGGTTTTGGAGCAGACGATGGCAATGGGAGCTGACCTGTTCAACCACCTCCTCGAAATCCGCGAGAACCCACGTCCCGGCATAGTGGACGCATTAGCAAGGTTGAAGATCGACGGCGAACCGGCCCCCGACGCCGAACTGCTCGGAATGCTCAGCTTGATCATCGGCGGAGGTTTCGACACGACGACGGCGCTGACCGCGCACGCACTCGAATGGCTGGGCGAAAATCCCGAGCAGCGCGAACTGCTGAAGCGGGAACTGGCAACGCTCCTCGACTCGGCGACCGAGGAATTTCTGCGTTACTTCACGCCCGCGCCGGGGGACGGCCGCACGATCGCCGCCGATCTCGAGATAGTGGGAACGCAGTTCAAAGAGGGCGATCGCCTG
>DASTKA010000357.1:0-7715 GCA_035716165.1 Mycobacterium sp.
CCCCACCGTGCTGCTCAGCGGTTCATGGCTGAGCCGAGAGCAGGCGTCGGCGGCCAGCGAGTTCTCGCGCTTCATGCACAAGTCCGACCAGCTGGCCAAGCTGGCGAAGGCCGGCTTCCGAGTCAACGGGGTCAACCCGCCCAGCAGTCCCGTCACGAATTTCCCGGCACTGCCCCCCGCGCTGTCGGTGGGTGACGACCAGATGCGCGCCACCCTCGCGGAGGCGATGGCGAAGCCGTCGAGCGGACAGGCCACGACCATCATGCTCGACCAGTCGATGCCCGCACAGGAAGGCGGAAAGTCCCGGCTGGCCAACGTGATCGGGGCGCTGCAGGACAAGCTCAAAGCGTTGCCCCCCACGGCGGTGGTCGGCCTGTGGACGTTCGACGGCCACGAAGGCCGCTCGGAGGTGGCCAGCGGGCCGCTGTCCGACCCGGTCAACGGCCAGCCCCGTTCGGCCGCGCTGGCCGCCGCGCTGGACAAGCAATACTCGTCGGGCGGTGGTGCGGTGTCGTTCACCACACTACGGATGCTCTACCAGGATGTGCAGACGAATTATCATGCGGGCCAAACTAATTCGATTCTGCTGATCACTTCCGGTCCGCACACCGACCAGACCCTGGACGGGCCGGGGCTGCAAGACTTCATCCGCAAGAGTGCCGATCCGGCCAAACCGATCGCGGTGAACGTCATCGATTTCGGCGCCGACCCGGACCGCGCGACCTGGGAGGCGGTCTCCCAGCTCAGCGGCGGCACCTATCAGAACCTGTCCACGTCGGCGTCCCCCGACCTTGCAGCGGCCGTCAGTTCGTTCCTGAGCTGACCGGCTCGGCCCGCCGCGAGCGTAACCTGGCTGCGAAAAGCCGGGCTGGATTTCGCCGTGCGGTTACGCTCGTGAACACGAGCTTGTCACACCTCGGGGCATACCGTCGTGGCGTTGTCCGAAGGGAGCGTCATGAAGGTCGATTTCACCCCCGATCCCAGCCTGTATCCGTTCGAGTCCCGCTGGTTCGAGAGCTCGCGCGGACGCGTCCACTACATCGACGAGGGGGACGGCCCACCGATCCTGCTCTGCCACGGCAATCCGACCTGGAGCTTCCTGTACCGGAACATAGTCCTCGCGCTGCGCGACCAATTCCGTTGCATCGCCCCCGATTACCTCGGCTTCGGGCTGTCCGAGCGACCCGCCGGATTCGGATACAAGATCGACCAGCACGCCCAGGTGGTCGGCGAGTTCGTCGATAACCTCGGCCTCGACGGCTACCTGACGATGGGCCAGGACTGGGGCGGGCCCGTCAGCATGGCCGTCGCCGTCGAGCGCGCCGCCCGGGTCCGCGGCGTCGTGTTGGGCAACACCTGGTTCTGGAAGACGGACGAGCTCACGACGAAGATCTTCAGCCGCGTGATGGGCAGCCCGCCGATGCAGTGGGCGATCTTGCAGCGCAATTTCTTTGTGGAGCGCCTGATTCCGGCGGGGACGCAGCACCGCCCGAGCGCGGCGGTGATGGAGCACTACCGGGGCGTGCAGCCCAGCGCCGAGGCGCGGAAAGGCGTGGCCGAGATGCCCAAGCAGATCCTGGGGGCCGAACCCTTGCTGTCGCGGCTCGGGCGGGAGGTGCCCGCCAAGCTCGGTGCCAAACCCGCGCTGTTGGTGTGGGGAATGAAGGACTTCGCCTTCAGGCCCGGCCCCACGCTCCCGCGGATGCGCGCGGCATTCCCCGACCATGTCGTCGTCGAGTTGCCCGAGGCCAAGCACTTCATCCAGGAGGACGCGCCCGACCGGATCGCCGCCGCGATCATCGAGCGGTTCGGCTGACGAGTTAGGCGAACGCCTCCACCGGGGGGCACGAGCAGACCAGGTTGCGATCGCCGTAGGCGCCGTCGATGCGACGCACCGGCGGCCACACCTTGGGCCGGAAAGCCTTGCCCAGCGGGTAGGCGGCCTGCTCCCGGGTGTACGGGTGATCCCAGTCGCCGACCACCAGGCACTCGGCGGTGTGCGGTGCGCCCCGCAACGGGTTGTCGTCGGCGGGCCACTCCCCCGCGCCCACCCGGTCGATCTCGCCGCGGATGGCGATCATGGCGTCGCAAAACGCGTCGACTTCGGTCAGGGTCTCACTCTCGGTGGGTTCCACCATCAGCGTGCCGGCCACCGGGAAACTCATCGTCGGAGCGTGAAAACCGTAGTCCGCCAGGCGCTTTGCCACGTCATCGACGGTGACTCCGGTGGACTTGGTGATGCCCCGCAGGTCCAGGATGCATTCGTGGGCGACCATGCCGTTCTCGCCGGTGTAGAGCACCGGGAAGTACTCGTCGAGGCGCCGCGCGATGTAATTGGCCGACGTGATCGCCGTCAGCGATGCCGCACGCAAGCCCTCGGCGCCCATCATCCTGATGTAGGCCCAGCTGATCGGCAGGATCGACGCAGACCCGTACGGCGCCGCCGACACCGGATGCCCCTGCGGCAGTTCGGGGGCGTGCGGGTGCCCCGGCAGGAACGGTGCCAGGTGCGAACGCACGGCCACCGGCCCGACGCCGGGACCACCGCCGCCATGCGGAATGCAGAACGTCTTGTGCAGGTTCAGGTGGCTGACGTCGCCGCCGAACTTGCCCGGCCGGGCCAGCCCGACGAGCGCGTTCAGGTTTGCGCCGTCGACGTAAACCTGGCCGCCGGCGTCGTGCACGGCCGCGCAGATCTCGGCGATGTCGTGCTCGTAGACGCCGTGTGTGGACGGATACGTGATCATCAGCGTCGACAGCCGGTCATGGTGTTCGCCGACCTTGGCGCGCAGGTCGCCGAGATCCACGTCGCCGTTGGTGTGGCAGGCCACCACGACGACCCGCATTCCGGCCAGGGCCGCAGACGCCGCGTTGGTGCCGTGCGCGCTGGACGGGATGAGGCAGATGTCGCGGTGCGGTTCCCCGCGGCTGGCGTGGTAGTCGTGGATGGCCAACAGGCCGGCGTATTCGCCCTGCGACCCGGCGTTGGGCTGCAGCGAGACGGCGTCGTAACCGGTGATCTGCACCAGCCAGGTCTCCAGGTCGGCGATCAGTCGCCGCAGCCCGGGGGTGTCGGATGCCGGCGCGAACGGATGCTGACGCGCGAATTCCGGCCACGTGATGGGTTCCATCTCCGCGGCGGCGTTCAGCTTCATGGTGCAGGACCCGAGCGGAATCATGCTGCGGTCCAACGCGATATCTTTGTCGGCCAGCGACCGCAGGTAGCGCATCATCGCGGTCTCGGTGCGGTACTGGGTGAACGCGGGGTGGGTGAGGAACTCCGATGTGCGGGTGACGATGCCGGCGCACTGCGGCTGGGCCGGTTGCACCCCGAAGGCCTCGAGCACCGCGGCGACGTGCTCGTCGGTGGTGGCCTCATCGCAGGCCACCGACACGTGGTCGTCGTCCACCCGCCACAGGTTGATGCCCCTGGCTTTGGCTGCCGCGATCACCTCCGCGGCGCGCCCGGGCACCCGCGCCAGCACGGTGTCGAAGTACTTGTCATGTACCAGCGCATCGCCGAGGGCGGCGGCGATCACCTCGGCGTGACCGTGGACGCGGCGCGCGATCGCCGTGAGCCCCTCGGCGCCGTGGTAGCTGGCGTACATCGCGGCCATCACCGCCAGCAGCACCTGCGCGGTGCAGATGTTGCTGGTCGCCTTGTCGCGGCGGATGTGTTGCTCGCGGGTTTGCAGCGCCAGCCGGTAAGCCGGCGAACCGTCGGCGTCCAGCGAAACGCCGACCAGCCGGCCCGGCAGCTGACGGGCGTGGTTGGCGTGCACCGCCAGGTAGCCGGCGTGTGGCCCACCGAAACCCATTGGCACGCCGAACCTTTGGGTCGTGCCGAACGCGACGTCGGCGCCGAGCTCACCGGGCGGGGTGATCAGCGTGCACGCCAGCAGGTCGGCCCCGATGGCGACCAGGGCGCCCCGGTCGTGCGCCTGCGCCACCAACGCCGACCAGTCGGTGATCCGGCCGCTCGCCCCGGGCAGCTGGGTGATCACGCCGAAGAAGTCACCGTCCGGAAGACCACGGCGCAGGTCGGCGGTGACGATCTCGATGCCCAGCGGCTTGGCCCGGGTGGCCAAGATGGCCGCGGTCTGGGCGAAGACGTCGACGTCGACCGCCAGGCGGTTGGCCTTGCCGCGAGCCGCGCGGTGCATCAACGTCATGGCCTCGGCCGCCGCGGTGCCCTCGTCGAGCATCGAGGCGTTGGCGACCTCGAGGCCGGTGAGGTCGCCGACCATCGTCTGAAAATTCAGCAGTGCCTCCAGCCTGCCCTGGCTGATCTCCGGCTGGTACGGCGTGTAGGCGGTGTACCAGGCCGGGTTCTCCAAGACGTTGCGCAGCAACACCGGAGGCGTGAGCGTGTCGTAGTAGCCCTGGCCGATCATGGACACGGCAACCGTGTTCGCCTCGGCCAGCGACCGCAGCTCTGCCAAGGCCCCGGTTTCACTGGCGGGTGGCGGCAGTTGGTCAAGACCCGGTGCGTCGCCGCTGCCGGTCAGCTGGTCCAGGATGCCGGCCGGAACCGCCTTGGCGGCCAGCTCGTCCAGCGAGTCGACACCGATGACCGCGAGCATGGCCGCGACGGCCTGGCTGTCCGGCCCGATGTGCCGCGCTGCGAAGGTGAATTGATCGGACACTGGAACTCCTGATTGGGCGGACGAAGACGTATCAAGGCAGAGGACTAACGGCCCTCTCCCTCTGTCTTCACCCGTTCGCCGGGCGCCTGAGAGATTCGGTGCCCGATGCTGCCCGAGCGCCTTTCCCCATCGGCGGGCGCGGACCCAGGGGCCCACGCCGCTTTCCAGAGGCATCGTGACGTCGCGCGGTCCGGTTGCCTGAGAGGTTGACGGAGAGGTGTTGCTCCTTCGGCGTTCGTGACTGGCAGCCACGAAACTCTCCCGCGCGAATGCGATGCGCAGCCCAGTTTACTCGGCCGCGCGACGCGCGATGCCGCGTGTGGTGTAGGGGCTCTGTCAGCCGATCTTGCGGTCGCGGTGCTTGCGCCGTGACGCCAGCTCGTCCTCGGGCTCGGCGATCGATTCGCCGCCGTCGGCCCGCTCGCCGGGGAAGTCGGCGATGACTCCGGTCAGCTCACGCATGGCACCGGAGACGGCGATCCCGAAGACGCCCTGCCCGCCCTGCAGCAGGTCGACGACCTCTTCGGCCGAGGTGCACTCGTAAACCGTGGTGCCGTCGGAGAACAGGGTGATGTTGGCAAGGTCCTGGACACCGCGCTGGCGGAGATGATCGACCGCGACGCGGATGTTGTGCAAGGAGATCCCGGTGTCCAGCAACCGCTTGACGATCTTGAGGACCAAGATGTCTTTGAAGGAGTACAGGCGCTGGCTGCCGGAGCCCGCCGCGCTGCGGATCGACGGGACCACCAGTGAGGTGCGCGCCCAGTAATCGAGCTGCCGGTACGTGATGCCGGCGATCTGGCAAGCGCTCGGACCGCGGTAGCCGACCAGTTCGTCGGGCACGGAGTCGTCCGGGAAAAGTCCGGGCTGCACGGGTGCGCTGGCTACGGTGACGCTGCGGTCACCGGTCGCCGGGCTACCGGTGTCAGCTGGGTTGAGCTGCTCTTGGCGTGGCTGCTCGCTCACGGTGGTTCCTCTCCGCGATCGCGCTCTCGTCGTTAGCTGCGTCTGAGGCTGCATCGCAGCCACGTTTGCTCAAGCCCGAGTGCTAGTAGAGCTTACGCTCTCCGATAGCCGCCGCGCCTGTACTCGCGATCAAAGTATGGCCGCCGCGGGGCCAAGTGGGCGGGCTATCCGCCAGCGTGTCGACATCGTGGTGGTGTTTGAGACGCATCCGTAATGTCGCCTTCCAGGCTAAACCAGTCGGCCCGCCGATCCCAAAGTGCTGTTGGGCGCCTGATTCACACGGGCCGCGTCGTCGTCGGGCTGATTCGCACGGCCCGCCTCCTCAGCACCCCGCTGCGCGGGCCGCATCGTCGCCGGGCTAGGTGGCCTTGAAATCGTCCGGAGACACGCTGTCGAGAAATTCCTTGAACTTCTCCACCTCGTCCTCCCGGACGGCGGTGCCACCTTCCTCGTCGCTCTCGTCGGGAATCAGCAGGCCCGCCTGCGCAAGCACACCTTCCTCGACGTAGATGGGAACGCCGACGCGCAGCGCGATCGCCACCGAATCCGAGGGACGCGCCGACACGGTGATGTTGCGGTCGAAGACCAGGTCGGCGTAGAAAGTCCCCTCCTGCAGATCGACGATCCGCACCTCTTTCAACGAATGTCCAAGCGCGGCAATGACATCCCTGATCAAATCGTGCGTCAACGGGCGAGGGGGCTCGACGCCCTGCTGCTCGAGTGCGATGGCGGCAGCCTCCGACTGACCGATCCAGATCGGCAGGTAACGGTCGCCGTTGGTTTCGCGCAGCAACAACACCGGCTGATTCTGCGGCTGCTCTACGCGAATGCCGACAACACGAACTTCACCCATTTGTGTCTGCCCTCCGCATGGTGGCGCCGGTCGGATTGATTCTCGCAGGACGGCGAGGTCAAAGTCGCCCTACTGCCGAGAACCAAGCTGTCGACCGAAGTCTAGTCCTCAGCGATCCAGAACGCCGCGAACGGCGGATTTGATCAACGACGTGTGCAACGTGATCGCGAGCGCCGCGACTTCGCGCGCCAAATCGTCTGCGCGATCGCGCGCGCCGGCCTTGCCGGCTTTGACTACCGGCCCGGCGATTTGGGCTATCAGGTCCGATTGCCGATCGGCGGCCGAGCGGAAAGCGCGCAAATGCCGTGGCTCGACACCGTAATCCGACAGCGCCCGCGCGCATTGGAGGATGACCACGGCGTGCTCGTCGAAAAAACCGGCGGGCCCGGTGGTGATGACGCCGGCTTTGAGCAGCGCGGTCAGCAGGGCATCATTCACGCCCGCGCGCTGCAGCAGTTCTTCGCGGCCCAGCCGGACGTGGGTTGGGGCCACGGCCGAAGTGTCGGAGCCCGCGTTATCCCCGGTTCCCGCCACGGACACCAGGCGGGGGACGGAATAGGAAGTCTTGACGGGCGGCAGCTCACCGTCGCGTTGGGCGTCCAATTGCGCCCTGATGACCTTCAGCGGCAGATAGTGATCGCGCTGCGCGGTAAGGATGAACCGCAATCGCGCACAGTCGTATGCGGTGAACCTCCGATACCCCGACGCAGCCCGCTGCGGCGTCACCAGCCCCTCGGCCTCCAAGAAGCGGATTTTGGAGATGGTGACATCGGGGAAGTCCGGCCTCAGCAATTCCAAGACCGCCCCGATCGACATCCCGGCCAGTGCCGAGCTATCGGGTGCGCTCACTAGCCTGAAGATCCTCCATCCTCACCCTGCTTGGGTCCGGTCAAGAACACCAAGCGGAACTTGCCGATCTGGACTTCGTCACCGTTGGAAAGCACCGCCGAGTCCACGGGCTCCCGGTTGACGTAAGTGCCGTTGAGACTACCAACGTCGACCACGCTGAATTCGTTGTTTTCCAACCTGAATTCGGCGTGGCGGCGGCTGACGGTTACGTCATCGAGAAAGATGTCGCTGTCCGGGTGCCGCCCGGCTGACGTGGTGGCCTGATCCAGCAAAAACCGCGAGCCCGCATTCGGTCCGCGCTTGACGACCAGCAACGCCGAGCCCGCCGGGAGCCCTTCGACTCCCGATACCGCGCTCTCGGTTCCCGCCTGTGCGGGAGCGTCCAGCTCGTTGAGGAAATC
>DASTKA010000358.1:0-2325 GCA_035716165.1 Mycobacterium sp.
GCCTGCGCCAGCCGCTCGACCCCGTCCATCAGCAGCAACAGCTCGGATTTGAGCCGGTCGACGGTGCGGCCGGGCTTTGCCTTGTATTTGAGCGTCCGCTCCAGGCGGAACAGCGCGACGGTGGCCGCATGGGGGTAGACCTCGATGGCGCGCCGGGCCGCCGGAGCACGCGGGTCCAGATGCAAGCCCAGCGCCGCGGCCAGGACGCCCCCTCGCGGGCCGTTGGCGAATTCGGGTCTTCCGGTGTTGCAGGGGTGCGCGCCGGCCTCGTACCTGCGGAAATCGCGATTGAGTGCGGTCTCGGCGGGACGCTGGCCGGTCGGGTTGTTCACCACCAGCGGGGCATCGAAGGCAACCAGGCAATCGCTCTGCACGTAGGGGCGTAATGCGGCCAGAATCTCGTCGTCGTCGCGGACCGCGCCCACGCTCACCAGAGCGCCGCCGGAGTCGACGACGGCGATACCGGTCGGGTTCCGGCCTGCCCAGGCCAGGTCGACGCCGACGAAGTACATCGGCCACATTGTGCCGCGAGGCTGCAACTACCGACGTCGATACTCGACAAATGCGTTGCCAGTCGCAGTCTCGCGGTCGATAAGCTGACCAAGTGAGCATTCCGAATGTGCTGGCCGCTCGGTACGCCAGTGCCGAGATGGCCGCGATCTGGTCGCCGGAGGCCAAGGTCGTCGGCGAGCGCCGGCTGTGGCTGGCGGTGCTGCGCGCGCAGGCGGAACTGGGCGTTTCGGTGCCTGCCGAGGCGATCGCCGACTACGAGCGAGTGATCGAGGACGTCGACCTGGCGTCGATCGCGGAGCGCGAACGGGTGCTGCGCCACGACGTCAAGGCGCGCATCGAGGAGTTCAATGCGCTGGCCGGTCACGAGCACGTGCACAAGGGCATGACCAGTCGTGATCTGACCGAGAACGTGGAGCAATTGCAGATCCGGCGGTCCCTGGAACTCGTCTTCGCGCACGGCGTGGCGGTCGCGGCGCGGCTCGCCGAGCGGGCCGTGGCCTATCGCGACCTGGTGATGGCCGGACGCAGCCACAACGTCGCAGCGCAGGCGACCACGCTGGGCAAGAGATTCGCCTCGGCGGCCCAGGAGACGCTGATCGCGTTGACCAGGCTGCGGGAGCTGATCGATCGTTACCCGCTGCGCGGCATCAAGGGGCCGATGGGCACCTCGCAGGACATGCTCGACCTGCTGGACGGCGACGCGGCCAAGCTCGCCGAACTGGAGCGGCGCGTCGCGGAATTCCTGGGATTCGCAACGGTTTTGACCAGTGTCGGGCAGGTGTATCCGCGTTCGCTGGATCACGACGTGCTCTCCGCGCTGGTGCAGCTGGGCGCCGGACCCTCGTCGCTGGCCCACACCATCCGGCTGATGGCCGGGCACGAACTGGTCACCGAGGGATTCGCGCCGGGGCAGGTCGGTTCCTCGGCGATGCCGCACAAGATGAACACGCGCAGCTGCGAACGGGTCAACGGGCTGCAGGTGGTGCTGCGCGGTTATGCGTCGATGGCCGCCGAGCTGGCGGGTGCGCAGTGGAACGAGGGGGACGTGTTCTGCTCGGTGGTGCGCCGAGTGGCGTTGCCGGACAGCTTCTTTGCCATCGACGGGCAGATCGAGACCTTCCTGACGGTGCTCGACGAGTTCGGCGCCTATCCCGCGGTGATCAGTCGCGAACTTGACCGCTACCTGCCGTTCCTGGCCACCACCAAGGTGTTGATCGCCGCGGTGCGCGCGGGCATGGGCCGCGAGGCCGCGCACCACGTCATCCGCGAACACGCGGTGGCTACCGCGCTGGCCATGCGCGAACGCGGAGCCGAGCCCGACCTGCTGGACCGGCTGGCCGCCGACGATCGGCTGCCGCTGGACCGCGCGGCGCTGGACGCCGCGCTGGCCGACAAGAAGGCGTTCACCGGCGCCGCGGGTGACCAGGTGGACGAGGTGGCGGCGCAGGTGGACGCGCTGGTGAACCGCTACCCGGACGCCGCCAAGTACGCCCCGGGCGCGATCCTGTGACGCTGGCCGGCGCGCTCGGGGAGATCGACTTCACCGATCTGGACAACTTCGCCGACGGATTTCCCCACGACCTGTTCGCCATCCATCGGCGAGAGGCTCCGGTGTACTGGCACCCGGCGACCGACAACACCCCGGACGGTGAGGGCTTCTGGTCGGTGGCTACCTACGCGGAAACCCTTGAGGTGCTCAAGGATCCGGTGACGTATTCATCGGTCACCGGTGGCACCCGGGCGTACGGGGGGACGCTGCTGCAGGACCTGGCGATCGCCGGTCAGGTGCTCAACATGATGGACGATCCGCGG
>DASTKA010000359.1:0-9872 GCA_035716165.1 Mycobacterium sp.
TGGCCGATAAGTGCGGCAGCAGGATCTTTCGGTGCATCGCATGAACAGGGTCGTCCGCGGTGGCCAATGTATGCATCGGGGCGCCCGGCTGTCCCATGTCGAGGGGGGTGACGGTGCCGTCTTCGTGAAAAACCATGGTCGCCGTGAGGTTCGACGAAAAGTCTCCGACCCGATCGACGGCCTCTTGCACCGCGTCCCAACCGCACACCGCGTAGAACACGGAGTCGCCGATGCGGTGCACCGGCGCCTCGGCGCGCATGCGGTCGTACAGCGGGTAGGGGTCCTGTATCGCGTCGCGGCCGAAGAACCGGGTCGCACTGTCCAAGACCGCCATGAGATTCAGGTTCGTTGCACCTCATTTGCCGCGTCAATGGAAAGCGGGAAAGTTGAGGAGCGCTGGTGGTCCACGTCGCAGGCGGATGATCGCGTCGACCGGTCACCAGCAGCACGTTCACCTGAGGGAAACCAGCCGAAATTCTCATGCTGCGAGGAGCTTTTCTGTGCTCCGCACTGTGGTGGAACATGGGTGGATGCCCCGCGATGACTGGCTGGTGGGCCGCGACCGCCGTAGCGAGGCCGCCGAACGGATCTACACGGCGGCCGCCGACCTCATCGCCCGCCAAGGATATGACGGGTTCACCATCGAAGCCTTGGCCGCGCGCGTGCACTGCTCACCCGCGACGATCTACCGGCACGCCGGCGGCAAGGCGACTATCCGCGACGCCGTCATCGGTATTCAGGCCGCTCGCATTGTCGACACCACCCGGGAAGCCATCAAGGATCTCGTCGGTCCGGAACGCGTCGTGACCGCCACGATCATGGCGCTGGAACGCCTGCGCTCCGACCCACTGGCTCAACTGATGCGGTCGATCCATACGGCCCCGGTCAGCGATTCGGTCATCAATTCTCCTGCCGTGATGGCCTTGGCCGCCGAAATGCTCGGGCCGGGCAACGACGATCCGCTGGCCGCGCAGTGGCTGATCCGCGTCTTCCTCGCGATGTGGGGCTGGCCCCTGAAAGACCCCGCCGCTGAACGCGCCCTGGTGGAACGCTATCTCGGCTCGTCCTACGCCAAGGCAGAGCGGGACTAGACGCGGCCGTCCGAGTGGCCGCTTCTATTGCATCGCCTCGGCCCACGCGATATGTCCTTGGAAGCCATGCGTTTTCGCCAAGTCGCGATAGTTATCCCTGAACTTCGTGTAAGCGTCGAAGTCGCCTTGAGCGCGCGCCAGCGCGGCCCGCATCCGCTGTAACCATGTCTCACGCATCGCCAGGTGCCCGTCGCCCGGCTCAGTCGCCAACCGTTCGATCGCGGCCTCGGCTTCGGTGAAGTCGCTTTCGGTCCCGCGGTCGAGCAGCGTCTCCACCAACACGCCCGTCGTCAAAGTTCCCCACGAAAGCCCTTGTCCCCCAAGCATGAGCTGGTCGACCGCGGCGCGCATCAGCGGTATCGCCTGGTCGCGATCGCCGCGGCGCGCGATTTCACGGGCCACGTACACGTCAAGCATCGGTATGTCGCACAAGAAGTGCCCCCCGCGGCGGAACACTTCGCGGACCTCGGCCAGAAGCTGCTGTCCGCGATCACGCTCGTCGGCTGCGTGGCGGTGCACCAGTGCAAGCCCCAGGGTCAGCCAGGCGACACCCAATTGGAGGTTGTCGCCGGATGGTTGGGCGATCACCAGCGCATCCTCGATCTCGCGCACCGTGGAATCGTCGGGCCGCAGCGCACCGGCCGGTATCCCGGTGGTGTACACGTAGCTGACGACCGTGACGTAGGACAGGGAGTCGGCGCCGTGCGCCATGGCCACGCCGCGCTGCAGGTCGTCTCGCCATCCGGGACGGCCGAGGGCCCATCGGGCGGTGCCGCGCTGGGCGAAGGCGAGCGCCAGGGGAGACCCGAAAAGGAAGTTGCCCTTTGTGGGGTCGCCGTCAGCGAGGTCAATGACCCTCTGCGACAAGCGATGCATCTCAGTCCACTCGCCGGTCGCTATCTTGGCGCGGATCGCAGTGAAGGACAGCCCCACCGTCAAGGTAGCGTCGCCGATGGACTCGATGAGGGCGATGGCCTCGGAGGCCAACCGCGACGCCTCGCGCACCCTGTCCTGAAACGTGTGGTCCACCACCAGTCCCGCCATCGCGATTGCCAGCGACGCCTTATCCCCTGCGGCACTGCACAACTTCCGCAGCTCGTCGAAGCGGTCCGCGATGTTGTTGACATGCACCCGCCAGGCGATCCCGCACAACATGGTGCGCGGGGCGATGCACATTGCCGCCCGGTCCGGGTCATCGGTAGCCATTTCGTCGGCGATTCTGGTGGCACTTTCCCAACTAAGCCGCGCTGCGGCGATGTCCCGGTACCTCGCCCACGTTGCCGCGCGCATGTTCCAGTCGTAGGCGTCCCGTAGGTCACCGGCCGCTTCCAGGTGCTCGGCGATGAGCGCCGCGTTCTGGTCGGCCGATTCCGGGTCGCGGGTCTCGATGGCGGCGGCCAGCCTGCGGTGCATCTGCGCGCGATCGGCTTTCAGTTGTGATTCGTAGGCCACAGCGCGAATCAGCGGGTGGCGGAAGGCGAACTCGTCGCCGGGGGTGAATCGGACCTGATCGATCAGCGCTGCCTTCAGGAGTGGGTCGAGAGCAGGGACGTTGCCCACGGCGGCGAGCAGTTCGGGCGTGAAGCGCGAACCGATGACCGCCGCGGCGTTCAGCGTCTCCTTGGCGTCGGGGGCCAAACGGTCGATGCGCGCGGAAATGGTGGCCTGCAGTGTCGCCGGAACGGTGATCTCGGCCAGATCTGTGGCGCAGGTGAATCCACCGCGATCACCGGTGAGGACGGCGCGTTCCGCGAGCTCGCGCACTATCTCCTGTGCGTAAAACGGGTTTCCGCCCGCCCGTTCGGCCACGAGCGCTTTGACCCCGGAGACCGACGGATCGGTGCCCAGCAGATCGTCAAGCAACGCCGCGGTTTCCGATTCGGTCAGTGGTGCCAGCGAGATGGTCTGGGCACCAAGCACATTAGCCAGCGCACCGTGATACTCGGGTCGGTAGGTGATCAGCACCATCGACGGTGTCTGGGGTATGACGGTGAGAAACTCCGCCAGCATCGAGTCGCTTACCTCGTCGATCCAATGCGCATCCTCGATGATGAACAGGACGGGGTGGGTGCGGGTCAACGACATCGAGTTGATCAGCGCGGCCAACCGCCGTCGCCGCGCGTCGGGATGGATCGTGGGGGGCGGAGTGTCGGGGTCTCGAATGCCCATCAGGTCATAGAGCAGCAGCACGTCCTCGTCGGACGCATAGGGGACCCGGGCGCGTACCTGCTCGCGCGCCGTCTCGTCGTCGAGATCGGTAATTCGGACGGCTTCGCGCAACAGGCCGGCCGCCACCAGAAACGGGACATCGCTGGCGTGCGACTCGCAGAAGACGGAAAACGCCTCCACGCCACGGCCACGGGCCATGGCGACCGTTTCATTGACGAGTCGCGTCTTGCCGATGCCCGCCGTCCCGGCAACGCAGACCACACACCCCCGTCCGCCGATCGCTCGATCCAACAGGCCGGCGATGGTTGTCACTTCGAGCTCGCGCCCGACCAGCGCGCCCTGTAGGTCGACGCTTCGTTGGGAGCCGCTGGTCAGGCTGAGGAGACGGCGCGCCAGCACGGGGACGGCGCTGCCTTTGATCTGCACCTGCTCGGGATCTGCCAGCAGGGCGGCCTGCTGAACGAGTCGGGCGGTGGATTCACTGAGCATCACCCCACCCGGTGGTGCCACGGATTCCATCCGTTGCGCCATCCCGACTTGCTCACCGATTGCGGTGTAGTGGAACGGGCCCGATCCGACATCGCCGGCGATCACCTGACCGGAGTTCAGTCCCACTCGTAACTGAAGGTCCACACCGTCGCGCTCTTGTACCTCGGTAGCAAGCCGCTTGATCTCTTCCTGAACACCCAGGGCCGTCAGACAGGCGCGGATAGCGTGATCTTCCATCGCTACCGGCGCGCCGAATACCGCCATGATTCCGTCGCCGGTGAACTTGTCCACCGTGCCGCCGTAGCGGTGCACCACCTTGCTGCAGCGGTCGACCAGTTCGGCCATGACTTCGCGCAACCGCTCCGCGCCCACCGCCGTTGCGATGTCCATGGAATGCACCACGTCGGCGAACAGCACCGATACTTGCTTGTACTCGGCGTGTGTGGGTTCGGTAACCGGCGCGCCGCAGCTGTGACAGAACCGTGCATTTTCGAGAAGTTCGGTGCCGCACGCCTGGCACGTCCCTACTGCCGTCATCCGGTTCTCCGCTAATTCCGACATACAGCGTTTGCTGGGCTCTTCAAAGAATAGGTGACCCCGGCACGAAGTTCTAAGGCACTATGGCTCAATCTTTGGCGAAGCAGAACAATCGGTAAGAGGCTTCGCCGTTTCCCAGCCGACGGTAGATCAACGAGCCCGGGCCGCCCGCGTAGTCGTTAGCTATGCCGCGCAACAGCGCGATATTCGGCAGACGGCTAGTGATTTGGTCGGCGAACCGATTCTTCTCCAGCCCGCGCATGACCTCGGCGTTGATGACCCGTTCCGACAGCAGCCGCATGGGGATGTTCGCCAGGTCAGCCTCCCAGGCGGCGATCTCGTCGGCGTAGCGGATATCGGCGTACAAGAACCGCCCGCCCGGGCGCAGCACGCGTTCCACCTCGGCGAAGAATCTCGCTACGTCTTGGTAGTTGATCGCGGCTTCGACATTGACCACCGCGTCGAAGGACCGATCGGGGAACGGCAGGCTTTCGGCGTTGCCCTGCACGAAGTTCAGGCCGGGCAGGGTGTGCCTCTTTCGGCAGAACTCGATGCCGACCGTGTTCAGATCCAGGCCCGTGTAGGAAGCCGGGCGTAACGTCCGCATCAAATACGAAGCGCCGCCGCCGTGGCCGCAGCTGACCTCCAGCACGTCCTTGCCTGCCAGGTCCACCTGCGTGGCCGTGCGGTGGTAGAGCTGAATGGGGAACCGATCGGGCTCGTCGGACACCGCGAGCGGCAAGGACATCGGCGGGTCCTCCTCGTATCCGTAATTCAGGAACAACACGTCGTCCCTTATGAGGAGACGGCTAAGAAACCGGTAGCCGTATTTGAAGCGCAAATTCAAAAGCTTCAGCGACAGTGGGTTGCGATTCAGCCGGTCGATGACGCTTTCGATCGGGGTGCGTTGAAGCGGCCCATCGTCTTCGCTGCAAAACCGGCGTGGTGATAACGGCCGAGGTAACCTGACGCCCATGCTCAAGTCTCCCATTCCGGCCATGCTGCGCGAACGCGCCAGTCTGCAGCCGAATCGGACGGCGTTCACGTTTATGAATTATGAGCAGGACCCCGCCGGCATTGAGGAGAGTTTGACGTGGGCGCAGCTTTACCGGCGAGCGCTAAACCTTGCGCAAGAACTCCGGCTTCACGGGTCAACCGGTGACCGTGCCCTGATATTGGCGCCCCAGGGGCTCGACTACGTCACCGCGTTTCTGGCCGCAATACAGGCCGGATTCATCGCGGTTCCGTTAGGTGCCGACAGCGACGAACGGGTCAGTTCGGTGCTGCGCGACGCATCGCCCTCGGCGGTTCTGACGACCTCCTCCGTCGCGCGCGATATCGTCGGTTATCTCGGCTCGAAGTCCGGCGAAGCGGGTCCGTCGCTCATCGAAGTTGATCTGCTGGATCTCGATTCGAAGAAGGCGCCCGCCGTGAGGGCCGAGAATTCAACGGACACAGTGTATTTGCAATACACCTCGGGATCGACCCGCACCCCCGCCGGGGTCATGGTCTCGCACAAGAACATCCTGGCCAACTTCGAGCACATGAACGCCGCCTTCTTCGGGGACCACGGCGGAGTCGCCCCACCGGACAGCACGATGGTGTCCTGGTTGCCGCTCTATCACGACATGGGTTTGCAGTTGGGAGTCATCTTTTCGGTTCTGACGGGATTTCGCAGTGTCCTTGCCAGTCCGGTTTCCTTTCTGCAGCGGCCGGCCCGATGGATGCGATTGCTGGCACAGAACAGTCGGGCGCATTCAGCAGCGCCTAACTTTGCGTTCGAATTGGCGGTTCGGAAGACCTCTGACGAGGATCTCGCCGGGTTTGACCTCGGCAACGTGTCCTGCATCTTCAATGGTGGCGAGCGGGTACAGCCCGCGACGCTGCAGCGCTTCGCCGAGCGGTTCGCTCGCTTCAACCTTCAGCCCAAGGTGTTACGGCCCTCGTATGGACTGGCAGAAGCTACGCTGTACGTCTCAACCCGCGAAGCCGGTCAACCACCGAAAATCGTTAATTTCGACTCCGAAGAACTGACCGCGGGCCACGCGAAGCGTCGGGCAGACAACGGCGGCACAGCGCTCGTCAGTTACGGCGTGCCGCGGTCGCCGATGGTGCGCATCGTGGATCCCGAGAGCCGCATTGAGTGTCCGGCGGGTACGACCGGTGAGATCTGGGTGCACGGACGCAACATCGCTACCGGATATTGGCAGAAACCACGCGAGACTGAACATACCTTCAGCGCAACGCTTGTCGCCCCGTCGGCCGGAACCCCCGAAGGGCCTTGGTTGAGAACCGGGGACTTGGGCTTTTTATCCGATGGAGAGCTGTTCATGATCGGCCGTACCAAGGATCTTTTGATCGTGTATGGCCGCAACCACTGTCCCGATGACCTAGAGGGGACGATCCAGAGCATCGCACCGGGACGGTGCGCGGCAATCGCGGTTCCCGACAAGGGAACCGAAAAGCTCGTCGCCATCATCGAGCTCAAAAAGTGTGCCGGCCCCCAGGAGGGGACGGTGGATGGATTCGACGCCGTCAAACGTAAAGTCACCTCTGCGATTTCCGACGTGCACGGGGTCAGCGTCGCGGATCTCGTTATGGTAGCGCCGGGTTCGATTCCCATCACCACTAGCGGCAAGGTCAGAAGAGCGGCCTGCGTCGAGCGGTACCGTCAGAATCAGTTCGCCCGCCTGGACGCGTAGTGCTGCCTGGGCCACGGGCGATTGCGGACGCCAGGGGGGCGCCTTGAGTTTGGCGCACCTGCTGCGCACCGAATCCGAACGCACCTTGGCCGTCGCACAATACCGCCTGGGCCGCAACGCTTTACGTTTCCTGCGCGAAACGCACCTGGATCTTCCGGCACAGCCTGCGCCTGATCGCCGCATCCTCGTTCTGTTTGCCCACTTCGATCGTCAGGGCGTTGTCGATCCGTACGTCACCTATTACCTGCGGGCGCTGCACGGGCTCGGGGCGACCATCGTTTTCGTCTCGGGCTCACCTGCCCTGTCGGCCGAGTCGGTCGCTGCCATCCGGCCCTTCTGCGCGGGCATCTTCACCCGCCGCACGCTGTCCCTCGACTTCGGCTCGTGGCACCTCGCGTGGTGCATACTCAGGCAGCGCGGCTGGTCACTCGATCAGTTCGATCACTTTGTCCTTGCCAACGACAGCGTGTTCGGTCCGCTCTTTCCCCTCGAGGAGATGTGGAGCTCGTTCCGCGGTGCTGACATGTACGGTGCCATCGAAAATACCCAGATCGTTCCGCACCTCCAATCCTTTTTTCTGGCTTGGGATCTCAACTCGCGCACCCGGCCCTTTCTCAACGATCTGTGGGACGGCTTCCAGTACGCGACGCACAAAGGCACCCTCATCTGGCGGTACGAGGTCGGCTTGTCCAGGCGCGCGCGCAAAGCCGGCCTCAGCGTCAAACCCTTCATCGCCGCCGAGACCATCCGAACCTCCTACGGGGATTCCTTGCCGCGTTGGGTGACGCACTCGGGGCGAAGCAACGGCACGCTCTATTTTTGGGACGGCCTCATCGAGGATTTCCGATTCCCGTTTCTCAAGGCGACCGTGGCGCGCGACAACAATCGCTGGCACGCCTCGATGGCGCACCTGCGCGACGTCATCGAGCGGCACACGTCCTATCCCTTCCGGCTCATCCAATCGAACGTGGACAGGCTCGGCGGCGGAGGGGATGCCCCGCGCTGCTCATATGCTGCCGATGCCGGTGGCAATCAAGACAACTCCCGCCACCGCGGGGACGGCGATCAGAATCCGCCGACGGTGAACTAGGGCAAGCCTCCGCAGCTGCAGCACGGCCGCCTCGGTTTTCGCCGGCATGACCAGATAGCTGACGAGCGGGATCTCCACGAGCACAAGCACCACAAGGGTGAACATCACGACTGCGCCGAGCTGAGTGCCGAATGCGGTTCCCGAGGAGACGATGACGATGAGCACGAGAAGATAATCGATCGGCGGCATTGTCGACACCAGGCCGATCCCGAACGCCACCCACGGGTTGCCGCCCTGCAACGCTCGACCAACGCGGGCCCAGACCCGTGCGATGGCGGTCGGACCGATTGGCTGCACACCCCAGCCAGACGGAAAGGCTTGCTGCCGTGCCGGAGGTCTGGCCGACACCATTGCCGCGATCAACAGCGCGACCGCACCGATGGCGATTTGAAAATACCCGCCCGTAAAGCGGGCTGCCGTGGACCTCGCGTGGTCCATAGCCGGCGGCAGCGAGTCGTGCAGCGCCAGCGCCAGGGCGAAGACACCGATTCCGGGAACGACACCTGCCGCCAGGCCGCCCAGCCAGTATGCGAGCAGGTTGTGCTTGGGCCGCAGGCGCGACATCAAGACCGCGACGATCACCAGGCGCGTCGGGTCTGTCGCGATCCACAGTGCGAGTGCCAGCAATGTGCCCCACATCAGGCGACACGCTTTCGGCGGGCCATACCTTCGATGAGATCGGCGGCCGCGGTGATGCTTTCGGCCGGTTTGGTCATTCGGCTGGCGGTTTCGCCGGCACGGACGGCGTAATCGGGTGTGAGAATATGGCGCAGGTGTGAGACCAGCGATTTGCGGGTGGCGGTCGACAGGCGTTGCGCACGACCGATTTTCATTCGGGCCGCGGCCGCCGCCCACAGCGGCTGGTCTGCCACGTCCCAAAGGATCAGCATCGGGATCCCGGCGCGCAGGCCCGCGGCGGTGGTGCCCGCGCCACCGTGGTGGACGATCGCGCGACAGAGCGGAAGGATGGCCGCGTAGTTCAGCGGGCCCACAAGTTTCACCTGATCGGAATGTTGGATGCGGGTAGAGCTCGCATCGCAATAGATCAGCGCCCGTTCGCCTAACTCCGTGCAGGCCGCGACGATCATGGCGATCGTGTCGTCCGGAGATCGGACCGGTGTGCTGCCGAAGCCGAAGTAGATGGGCGGTGTCCCCGTAACGGCCCACATCGCGACCCCGCCGTCGGCGTCCGTCGGCAACTCGAGCGTCAGCGGGCCCACGAACGGCCGTCGGCTGTTCCATTCGGCCGCGAGGCCCGGGAAGCAAGCCTCGTCATAGGCCTGGATTTCGAGCGACCCACGTTCCGCCATCCGCTTGGCCGCAGGGGCCGCTGCCCGCGGCAGGCCCAGTTCACGTCGTTGCGTGTCGTCGGCGTCCTTGGTGATGCGCCAATACAGCCACCATGCCGCCCTCAGAGTGGAGCGGACCAGGGGTGCCGGGGACGGCATCGATGGGAGGGCGAGCTGCCCGTTGACGCAGATCGGCATGTGGTGGATCGCCGCCAGCGGAATGCCTTGGTACTCTGCAACATTGGCGACTACGCCGTGGTACGTCTGGCCGGTGACGAGAAGGTCGGCCCCGTCCGCCAGTGACGCCAGGGTCCGGCCCATCTGTGCCCAACCTTCGACGAAGAGATCGCGGCCTGCGCGCACCATGTTGACGGGATTTTGCGGCGTGCACGCGTGGTGAACGAAATCCGCGACCGCCCTCACCTGATCCTGCGAATCCGGCCCGTACCCGACCGCCGTCAGGCCGGCCCCGTCCACGAACCCAAGCAGGTTGGGTGGCGCCGCC
>DASTKA010000360.1:0-4361 GCA_035716165.1 Mycobacterium sp.
CGGGTGCGCAGCACTTCGTGGCCCTCGACGATGCTGGCGAGCGCGGTGTCCAGCTGTTCGCGGCGCAGCGTCTCGGGCAACCGGATGGCTTCGGTCTGGGCGAGCCTGCGCGGGTCGCCGTGTTCGTAAAGCCATCGCCCGTTGGGCAGCAACGGCATTGGCCCGGCGCCATCGTCGACCTGTCGGGCCGCGGCGGTGCTTTCCGCGTCGATCGCCTCGGCCAGTTCGCGGATGTTGGTGCAGTCGAGAACAAGCCTGGCGCGCAGCGCAATTCCGTGCCCTCGGGCCGCCTGTACCACCGACAACGCCATGATGCTGTCCAGCCCCAGCTGTAGGAAGTCCGCCGTGACGTCGATTCGCGGCTGTCCGAGCAGTTCGGCGAGCAGTTCGGCCAGCGCGGCTTCGGTGGCGGTCCCGGGCGTCGCCGCGTCGGTCGCGGCATCGGCGGCATCGAGAGCCGCCAAGGCGGCTTCGTCCAATTTGCCGTTGGCGGTCAGGGGGATTTCGTCGACCATGACGATGCGCTGCGGAACCATGTAGCGCGGCAGCCGAAGGCCGAGCATGCTGCGCAGCTCGGATGTCGTGGGCCGGCCGGTGGCCGTCTCGGTGGCTACGTAGGCGGTGAGCCGCGCCACGCCCCCGCACTGCCGTACCAGCACCCCGGCGTGCCGCACGGCCGCATGCGATTCGAGGGCGGCCGCGATTTCGCCGGGTTCGACGCGGTGGCCGCGGATCTTCACCTGGGCGTCGGCGCGTCCCACGTATTGCACTGAGCCGTCGGGCAATCGGCGTACCAGGTCACCGGTGCGATACATCCGTTTCCCCGCCCCAAACGGGTCGGCGACAAAGCGGGCCGCGGTCTCCGGTGCGCGGCCCAGGTAGCCGCGGGCCAGCTGGGCACCGCCCAGATACAGTTCGCCCGTCACTCCGCAGGGCACCGAGCGCAGCGCGGAATCCAGCACGTAGCCCCGGGTGTGCCGGGTCGGCCGCCCGATGGCCGGCTCGTCGTGCTCGGCTATGGCCGCGACCACCGCTTCGACGGTGGTCTCGGTGGGCCCGTAGCAGTTGTAAGCCGTCATCGGCGAGCGGCCGCACGCGTTGCGGATCCGGGCCCATACCGAACTGCCGACCGCCTCGCCGCCCAACGCCAGGACGGTCAGCGGCGCCTCGGCCAGCAAACCAAAAGCCTGCAGCTGGGCAAACATCGACGGGGTGGTGTCGATCATGTCGATACCCTGCGCGGCGATCAGCGCGACAAGCGCCTCGGCGTCGGTCTGGGTGTGCTCGTCGACGACATGAATGCCGTGCCCGTCCAGCAGGCCGACCAATGGCTGCCACGCGGCATCGAAGGCGAACGACCACGCGTGGGCGATGCGCAGCGGCCGGCCCAGTTTGTCTGCAGCGGGCCGCAACACGCGGTCCAGATGATCGTCGGCGTAGGCGCCCACGGCACCGTGAGTTCCGATGACGCCCTTGGGTTCTCCCGTCGTGCCCGAGGTGAACACCACATACGCGGCCTGGGCGGGTGGGACGTCGACGGGCTGGAAGTCGTCGTCCAGGTCGGCGGCACCCAGTAGCGTTTCGGTGAGCCCTTCGTCCAACACGATCGGTGCGCCCGATTGACGCAGGATCGAGTTCACCCGTTCGGGGGGCATTCCCGGCTCCATCGGCACGCACATGCCGCCGGCTTTGAGCACGGCGAGTATCGCTATGACGTATTGCGGTCCCCGGGAAAGCCGGATACCCACTGGCGTTTCGGTCGTGACTCCCTGTTGGGCGAGGCGCGCCGCCAGCCGCGTGCTGGACAGGTCCAGCTCGCGATAGCTCAGCGCGCCGCCCGCCCAGCTGACCGCGGGGTTGTCCGGTGTCCTGGCCACGACATCGGCAAACCGGGCGTGAATGCTGCACGGCGACAATGGCTTCGGTGCGCCGGCGGCGCGCAGCGGGCCCACCTCGTCGTCCAGCAGGACACTGACGTCGCGCAACGGACGATCCCAGCCCTGCAGCAACCTCTCGGCGGTGGTGAGCACCCGCTGCCCGAGGGTGGCGGCGGGAACGGCACCCAGCGCTCCGTCGATGGCTTCGATCAGCACCACGAGCTCGCCGCCTTCCATGTGGGCGGCGATGGCGATGGGGAAATGCGACAGGGTTTGCAGGGCGGACGGGCGGAATGTCGCGCCGCCAGCGGTCAATTCACCGGCGGCGGTCAGTCCGTCCATCGGGAAGTTCTCGTAGACCAGCAGGGTGTCGAACAGCTCCCCCACGCCGCCGAGGGCCCGAAGTTGGGCATGCCCGAGATAGCTGTGCTCACGCAGCATCGCGGCAGTGCGCTGCACGGCACGGCATTGCTCGCCGGCCGTCGCGGCCGGGTCGAGCCGGACCCGCAGCGGCACGGTGTTGATGAACAGACCGACCATGGTCTCGACTCCGGTCAGTTCGGGCGGCCGCCCGGAAACCGTAACCCCGAAAACCACATCGTGGGTATCCGTCAGGCGCGACAGCACCAGCGCCCACGCCATTTGCATCAGGGTGTTGACGGTGATGCCCCGTGATCGGGTGTCGGCGATTAATCGCGTCGTGGTTTCGGCCGGCAGCCGCAGTCGCGTGGTGCGCGGCAGCACCCTCCGTTGGGCCCCGGTCGTCTGGATGGACCCGAGCGCGGCGGCGAGCAGGGTGGGGCCGGGCAGACCCGCCAGGTGCTCTCGCCAGATTCGTTGGCTGGTTTCCGGATCGCGGCCCGCCAGCCAGCCGATGTAGTCACGATACGGCCGGGTGGCCGCGGGCAGCGCCGACGGATCGCCGCCGGCCCGGTACAGCATCAGCATCTCGTTGACGAAGATCGGCAACGACCATCCGTCGATCACGATGTGATGGGCGGTGAGCACCAAACGCCATTGCTTGCCCGGCAATTCGATCACGAGGAACCTGATCGCCGGGCCATGCTCCAGGTCGAACGGTCGGCGGCGTTCGCCGGCTTCCAGCGCCGGGACGTCCTCGGGCGCCGCGGCGACAAGTCGCCAGGGCAGCTCGACGCGAGAGGGCACGATCTGTACCGGACGCGGAATTCCCCGGCTGAAGAAGCTTGCTCGCAGGTTCGGGTGGCGCCCCAGCATCCGCTCCGCGCATTCACGCAACAGTGCGACATCCAGTGCGCCGGAGATGTCCGCCGCGATCCCGATCACGTAAGGGTCGTCCGCCCCTTCGCCGTCGTCGCCGAATTCGGCCAGCGTCGTCAGCGAATACAAGCCCTCCTGCAGCGGGCTCAACGCCATCACGTCCTCGATGTCCGGCGCGACGTCGGTTTTGGCGGCCGTCATGTGGCGCCCTGGCGTGAGGACGACCAAAGTTGCGTCACCGCAGCCAAATCCGAGGTCGACAGCCCCGAGGTGCTCATCGGCTCGAAACGGGTATCGGTCGCCGGGGCTTGCTGCTCGGTGCCGGATTCTGCCTCACCCAGGGCATCCAGCGCGGCGGCCAGCTGCTGCACCGTCGGGTTCTCGAAGATCATTCGCGGACTCACCGCCAGGCCCGCCGCGCGCGCCCGAGCGGCGAGCTGCACGGACAGGATGCTGTCACCGCCGAGGGCGAAGAAGTCGTCGAGACGGCCGACGTCGGGCGTCGACAGCAGCTCGGCGAACACCGTGGCCAGCGACCGTTCGGTGTCCGTGCGTGCCGGTTCGGTCCGGCCGCCGGTGCTGACCGCCGGGCGCGGCAGGCCGGGCCGGTTCAGCTTGCCCGATTCGGTCTTGGGGAGGACGTCGAGCACCGTGAGCGACGAAGGCAGCATGTACCCAGGCAGGGTCGCGGCGAGCGCCGCGCGGACCGCCCCCGCGAATGCGGCCCTCTCGGCGTCGCCGACGATCGGCCCGTGTGGCACAACATATCCGGCCAGCGATGTGCCGCCGTGTACCTCCCAGGCGCGCGCCGCCGCGGCGGCGACCCCGTCGGCGGCCGCCAGGGCCGCCTCGACCTCGGCCAACTCGACGCGGAAACCGCGGACCTGCACCTGGTGGTCGGAGCGTCCAGCGAATTCCAGTTGGCCGTCCTCGGTCCACCGGGCCAGGTCGCCACTGCGATATAGCCGCGAACCGGGCTCGACGCCATAGGGATTGGCGACAAAGCGGGTGGCGGTCAGGCCGGGCCGTTTCCAATACCCGCGGGCCAGCTGGTCACCGGCGTAGTACAGTTCGCCCACCACGCCGACGGGCACGGGACGCAACCCATCGTCGAGCAGATAGGCCTGCGCGCCCGGGACCGGCGTTCCGACAAGCGGATTCGGCAGCCCCAGCCGCCCGCGGGACACCGCGCCGGAGGTCTCGGTCGAACCGATGTTGTTCAGCAGCTCGGTGCGCGCGCCGTCC
>DASTKA010000361.1:0-2683 GCA_035716165.1 Mycobacterium sp.
CCGGCCGGCTGGCCGCGCCGGAGTCACCCGCCTGAGCCCGAGGGGCATCTCGCGCGAAGCCACCGCCGCCAGCCGCGTGCGGCGATGACCCCGATACCATCGCAGGTCAGGTAATCGTCGCGGCCCGCGGGCAATCCGGCCGGCGCGCTTCACTGCCCGGGCGCGGATAGTGTGGCTGGCAACGGGTACGAACAATAAGGAAAACGAGCATGAGCACAGAGCGCGCACATTCCTACGCGGGAGACATCTCTCCCCTCGAGGCATGGAAGCTGCTCAGCGACAACCCCAGCGCCGTGCTGGTCGACGTGCGGACCGACGCCGAATGGCGATTCGTCGGGGTCCCCGATCTGTCCAGCCTCGGCCGTGAGGTGCTGTTCCTGGAGTGGAATTCGTCAGACGGACGGCGCAACGAGAAGTTCGCCGAGCAACTGCGCGAGCAGGTCGCGCCGTCGCAGCGCGACGCGGAGCGTCCGGTGCTGTTTTTGTGTCGGTCCGGAAACCGTTCCATCGGCGCCGCGGAGGTCGCCACCGAGCTGGGGATCACGCCCGCCTACAACGTCCTCGACGGCTTCGAGGGCCAACTGGACGCCAACGGTCACCGCGGCGAAAGCGGCTGGCGCGCAATCGGATTGCCGTGGAAACAGGGCTGAAACGACGATGACCCAGGGCGACGACAAGTCCGTCCGCACACCCGCGGCGCTGCCCGAGGGAGTCAGCCCGGCGACTATCGGGGTCCGCGGCGGCCTGTTGCGTTCGAATTTCGACGAGACCGCCGAGGCGATGTTTCTGACGTCGGGCTACGTCTACGAGTCGGCGGCAGTTGCGGAGGGGTCGTTCACCGGCGAGGTGGACCGCTTCGTCTACTCGCGCTACGGCAACCCGACCGTCTCGATGTTCGAGGAGCGGTTGCGCCTGCTCGAAGGGGCCCCGGCGGCGTTCGCCACCGCGAGCGGCATGGCCGCGGTGTTCACCTCGCTGGGCGCGCTGCTGGGCGCCGGGGACCGGCTGGTCGCCGCGCGCAGCCTGTTCGGCTCGTGCTTCGTGGTGTGCAACGAGATCCTGCCGCGGTGGGGGGTCGAAACCGTCTTCGTCGACGGCGACGACCTGGCGCAGTGGGAGCAGGCGTTGTCGGTGCCCACCGATGCGGTGTTCTTCGAGACACCGTCGAATCCCATGCAGTCGCTGGTGGACATCGCCGCGGTGTGCGAGCTTGCCCACGCCGCGGGCGCAAAAGTGGTGTTGGACAACGTGTTCGCGACACCGCTTCTGCAGCAGGGCATTCCGCTCGGCGTTGACGTGGTGGTGTACTCCGGCACCAAACACATCGACGGTCAGGGCCGGGTGCTCGGCGGGGCCATCCTGGGCGACAAGGAGTACATCGACGGCCCGGTGCAGAAACTGATGCGGCACACCGGTCCCGCGCTGAGCGCCTTCAACGCGTGGGTGCTGGTGAAAGGGCTCGAGACGATGGCGGTCCGGGTGGAATACAGCAACAACTCGGCCTTCCGGATCGCAGAATTTCTGGAGAACCATCCGGCGGTGAGCTGGGTCCGCTACCCGTATCTGTCCTCGCACCCGCAATACGACTTGGCCAAGCGCCAGATGTCCGGCGGGGGAACGGTGATCACCTTCGCGCTCGACTGCCCCGACGACAAGGCCAAGCCGCGCGCCTTCGAGGTGCTGGACAAGCTGCAGCTGATCGACATCTCGAACAACCTCGGCGACGCCAAA
Organism: Mycobacterium sp.; assembly: GCA_035716165.1. Classification (GTDB taxonomy): domain Bacteria; phylum Actinomycetota; class Actinomycetes; order Mycobacteriales; family Mycobacteriaceae; genus Mycobacterium. Next base: position 1,732 of record DASTKA010000361.1, read on the forward strand.
TCCCTTGTCACACATCCCGCGACGACCACGCACCGCGCGATGGGCCCGGAGGGCCGCGCGGCGATCGGGCTCGGTGACGGCGTGGTGCGCATCTCCGTCGGGCTGGAAGGCACCGACGATCTGATCGCCGACATCGATCGGGCGCTGAGCTAACCCGCCTGTTTCTCGGCCGCGTCGATGCCTTCGGCCGCCGCCAAGGTTCCCTCCTGCGCCTGCTGCTCCACCCAGTCCACCACCGGGCGCGCATACATCATCTGGCTGGTGATGGCCATCTGGCCGCGCGTGCGACCCAGGAACGAAATGCCCCAGGAGAACATGGCGGCGATGCGGTTGCGGTGGCCGACCAGGTAGTACAGGTGCAGCCCCAGCCACGCCAACCAGGCGATGAACCCGCCGAACTCCAGCTTGCCGACCTTCGCGACGGCGCTGTACCGCGAGATCAGCGCCATGCTGCCCTTGTCGAAGTACTTGAACGGCTTGCGGTTGGCGGGATCGTCGTGGCCCTTCACCGCCTCCTTGATGAGCTTGGTGACGTAGTGCGCCCCCTGGATGGCGCCCTGCGCCATGCCCGGGACGTCGGGCACCGACATCAGGTCGCCGACCACGAAGACGTAGGGATGTCCCTTGACGCTGAGGTCGGGTTCGACGATCACCCTTCCGGCGCGGTCGGTCTCGGTCCCGTCGGACTGCTCGGCGATCATCTTGCCCAACGAGCTGGCCTGCACCCCCGCCGCCCACACCTTGCACGCACATTCGATGCGGCGCTCGCCGCCGTCCTTCTCCTTGATCGTGATGCCCATGTAGTCGACCGCGGTGACCATCGCGTTCAGCTGAACCTCGACGTCCATCTTCTCCAGCCGCCGCTGCGCCTTGAGGCCGAGCTTGGGGCCCATCGGGGGTAGCACCGCGGGTGCCGCGTCGAGCAGGATGACGCGACATTCGCTGGGGGTGA
>DASTKA010000362.1:0-11170 GCA_035716165.1 Mycobacterium sp.
ATGCTCAGTGCGGTGGTTCGATCGGCAGCTGCGGACCGCCGTAGGGGGTGGGAATGGTGTAGCGGCCCCGCGGGGTCGGGTCGGTTCGCTGGCCCAGGTTCGCGCCCGGCGGGGGACCGGCGGTGTCGTCGCCGCCCGGGCGTGGCGCGTTCTTGGCGCCGCGGATCGAGACCGCGGGGTCGTCGTCGCGGCAATAGGTGTACATGAACGGCTCGTAATAGTCGGCGGCGGAGGGGGCGTGCGACGGCGTCCCGTAGTCGCAGACGTACCGGGGATACAGGTCGGCCGTCGCCCAGACACCGCCGTCATGAAAGGCGCTCGTCACCGCGTCCAATACCGACCCGCGATAGTCGGGGAACAGCGCGTTGAGCGCCGGCACCCGCAGATAGAGCAGCTGCGACATGGTGGCCATGCTGCCGAGCAACTGGACCATGGTGTCGGAGTTGTCGGCGAACAGGTTGTCGACGGCCGAAAGGGTGCGCGGTGTCTGACCGGTCAACCGGCGGTAGCCGGCCTGCATCCGGGCGACGCCGGTCAGTGTCTGGTTGAGTTCGGTTGCGGTGGCGCCCAATCCGCTGTTCTTGTCGCTTGCCAGGGTGAGCACGACCCGGCTCGTCTTGATGATGCTGGTGGTTTGGGGCAGCACTGAATCCAGGGTCGAAAGCAGGAACGTGCCACCGTCGACGATGGCGGTCAGCTTCGCCGGGCCCTCCTTGCTCAGGCTCAGTTCCTTCTTGATCAACTCGACCTTGTGCGGGTCGACCTGGGCCAGTAGGCCGTCGGCGTCACCGAGCAACTGCGCCAGGCTGACCGGGACGGTCGTGTGGTCCAGGGCGATGAGGCTGCCGTCGTGCAGGTACGGCCCGGCGTCGGATGCGGCCTCGAAATTGATGTACTGTTCGCCGGCCGGCGAGAGGGCTGACACGTGCACGACGCTGTTCGCCGGGATGCGCACCTTCGACGTGACGCTGGCGACGGCGTTCACCCCGTTGTCGGTGATCTGCAGCGATTCGACGCGGCCGATGCGCACTCCGCGCAGCGCGACGTCCTGATTGGGCAGTAGGCCGCCGGAGTCCGCCAACTGCACGGTGACCCGGTAGGACGAGGCGAAGGGCTTCACCCGCAACGCGCCGATGAGCAGATAGGCGGTCGCCACGACCAGGATCAGCACCAAGCCGGCCACCGACAGCCAAACCTGCTGCCGGTGACCGGTGCGCACCGCGCGGACAACGACATTGGCGGAGTTGGCGACGGCGCGCATCACGGTTGCGGTCCCGGCGGTGGCGGCGGTCCCGGTGGTGGCGGGGGACCGGGGGCGACATCGATTTGGCCTGGGATGTTCGGGTCCGGGATCACCGGAACCTGCGGCGAATTCGGCCCGCGGCCGACCACGCGTTCCTGCAGACGCCACAGGGTGTACTTGAGGGTGCCGACGAGCAGGTTCACGTTGTAGTGGTGCGGTCCGTGCAGCCCGATGTCACCGGGGAACCCGATATCGGGGAGCGACCCGAGCATGATCTTGTCGACACCCACGTTCACCGAGATCGAATTTCCCGCAGTCGATTTGACCAACGCGGGGATCAACCGGTTTATCGACAGCCAGCTGGTATCGGGGCTCGTCGCAACGTCGTTGGCGGCGCCGGCGATCGTGTTCAGGTCGCGGATCATGCTGCGGCCGCTGGTGTCGGTCCCGCCGATCGACGGGAACCTCGCCAGTAACCGGGAGGTGTCGCCCACCTGTACGGCGAGGCTGGAAAGCTGACTGGTGTTGTCGGCCAGGGCCGACGTGGCGGGGCTGGCGGCCGTCATCAGCTCGCTGATGGTTTGGTTCTTGGCGTCGAGTTGGTCTGCCAGATGCGACAATTGGGTCAGCGCGTGCGAGATCTGGTCGGACCGGGCGTCCAGCGTGCCGAGCAGCTCGTTGGACTTGCGGATCATGTCTCCGAACGCCTGACCCTGATCGCCGGTCGCCTTTCCGAAACCGTTGATGATGTTGGTGAAATTGCGGACGGCCCCGCCGTTCACCAGGATCGCCGCCGAGCTCAGCACCGATTCGACGGTCGCGGCGGCCGCGGTCGAATCCAGGCCGATGGTGTCGCCGTCGCGTAGCAGCGGCGTGTCCGCGGGGTCGTCGGCCGGTGGCTTCAGCGCGACGAACACGTCACCCAGCGGTGTGGCGGTGCGCAGTTCGGCGGTGCTGCCCCGCGGCAGCAGCACGCCGTCCCGGATGCGCAACCGGGTGACCGCGGTGTAGTTGCGGGCGACCATCGATTCGAGCTGCCCGACGTCGGCTCCGGCGAGCTTGACCTTGGCGTTCATCGGCAGGTTGAGCGCGTTGGAGAACACCGCGGTCAACGAATAGCCTCCCGAGCCCAGCCCCGGGGCCGGAAGGGGCAGGCTGGCAAGGCCGTTCGTGGCGCACCCCGCGGTGACCATTGCCGCGGCCACCACCGTCAGCATGCCCCGAGCGCCCGTGGTCGTCATTTCTGCCCCATGGCGGCCATGCCGTCGAGCACATACGTCAGCCCGAAATCGGGGCCGAAGTCCTGGATGGTGCCCGTGCTGCAGCCCAGTTGGCGAAGGCCCATCAGGTTGCAGATCTCTTTGGTGTACTGGCTGTCGAAAAGCAGTCGATCCGTGAGGAACCGGGCCCGCACGCTGCCATTCGCCCGGTCGATCATGTTGTAGGCGTTGTCGGCCACCAGCGGAGCCAGATCCAGGAGCTCGGCCAGGTCGCGCCGCTGGTCGGTCACCGTCTTCAGCGTGTCGTTGCCGTGCAGCACAGCCTGTTTGACGTTGTCGCGGTTTTCGTCGAGCAGGTCGCCCGCCCGCTGGATCAGTTGGTCGAGTTTGTGTCCGGTGCTGCCGCTGCCGAGGTCCTCGTCGGCCATGATCTGACTGACTTGGTGGATGGTGGAAGCGAATTCGCGCAGTTTCGTGTCGTTGGCGGCCACCGCGTCGAACAGCGTGCTGATGTTCCTGACGATCGTGGTGATCTGCTCGCGGGTCGCCGCGCCGCCGTCGCTGGACAGCCGCAGTGCCTGGGACAGCTCACCCAGGGCCGCCTTGATCTTCTCGCCGTTGCCGTTGACCACCTCGGTGCCGCCGTTCAGCACGTCGGCGATCGGCCCACCGCCGTGGCCGTCACCCTCGAGCGACTTGGTCACCTTGTCTAAAACGTTGAGCACGCTGCTGAATTCGACGGGCGTCTTCGTCCGGGGCAACCCGATGGTGTCGTGATTCTCCAGGGTCGGTCCGCCGTGATAGGGCGGCGTGAGCTCGATCTGCCGGTCGGTGAGGATGGACGTCGACACCGTGACAGCCTGCGCGGTGGCGGGCACCTTGACGTGGCGGTCGACGGTGAATTCGACTTCGACGTAGCCGCCCTTGGCGTTGATCTTGGTGATCTTGCCCACCGGCATCCCCAGCACCGCCACTTCGTTGCCCTCGTAAAGGCCCGAGGCGCTGTCGAATTGGGCGGTCACGGTGATCGTGTCCTCGTCGGAACTCAGTGACCACCAGCCGATTCCGACCGCCGCGGCGATGACCGCGACCGCGGCGACGACCGCCAGCAGCTTGGCGCCGAGCCCCCTCATTTGCAGTCCTTGAAGTACTGGATCATGCCGAACTGCTTGGCACGGCCGCTGATTGCGCACATCCACGAGTCGATCAGCGGGACGTTGGGGGCGTTGAAGTTGATCGCGTTTCCGTCACCGGTGAGGTTGGCCGCCTCCCGGAAGAAGATCGGGCTGGTTTGCAGCATGCTGTGCAGCAGGTCGTCGTGTTGGGACATCAGGTTGGTGAAGTCGCGCATGTCCTTGATCAGCGCGTCCAGACCCGAGCGGTCGTTGACGACGACCTGGCTCATGGTGTCGACCAGGCTCGAGAGGGATTGCATCATCGCGTGGAAAACGGCTCGCCGCGCGACGAATTGGCCCAATAGGTCTTGGCCCTGGTCGACCATGGCTCCGATGCCCGCCTGCTGGCGCCGCAACGTGTTGGTCACCTGCTCGGTGCTGCGGAGCAGCTGACCCAGCTGATCGCGTCGCACCGCGATGATCGACGACAGAGTGTGGATGTTCGTGATCGCCTGCGGCACAACGGGGGGCAGGCCCTCGAGCTGCTTGCCGAGCACCGCCAGTGACTGGGCAAACCGGTCGGAGTCGACCTGCTCGAAAGTGGTGGTGGCGTCCCGCAACGCGGCCTGCAGGTCATAGGGCACCTCGGTGTGCGCCAGGTCGAAGGTGTCGTTGGGCAGGTGCGCCGGGCCGTTGGGTTCCAGTGCGAGGTAGCGCGAACCCAGGATGGTGGTGACCCGGATCTGTGCCCGAGAGTCCTTGCCCAGCTTGATGTCCTCCCGGACCTTCAACCCCGCCTCGACATGGTCACCGACGAGCTTCATGCTCGTGATGTTGCCCACCGGGATGCCCGCGACCACGATCGGGTTGCCGGCCCGCAGCGAGGCCGCTTGCAGAAACTCCGCGGTGTAGTGCCGGTAGCCGGCGCCGATCGCATGCACCAACAGCATGACTGAAATCACCACCGCGACCACCGCGACGGCGATGAACCCGAGCCAGGTCTTGTTGTAGCTTTCCAGCGGACGCTTCGTCAGCCCCGAAAGCCGCTGCCGTACCGATGCATCAGCCATCGACCGTGCTCCTGCAGCGCGGGGTGTGCCAGGCCCTGTTCCCGGGTGTGGCGGCGTTGATGATGATCGGCACGACGTCGTTGAGCCCGGGGAAGAACCCCATGAAGTTCACGTCGCACACGTAGGCATTGCCGTAGGCGCCCTGATTGCCCACCCGGGTAAGCCCTTTCAGGAGCAACGGGATGTTGTCGCCGAAGAACGCCACCTGCGGTTCGACGTCCATGATGTGTTTGGTGACACCGGGCTGGCGATCGATGAATTCGCGCAGTGCCGGGTACACGTCCGTGGCCGAGTCCGACAGCCGGTTGGTCACCCGGGCCAGCGAGCCCACCGAGGCGACCAGGTCGGGGCGCCGCCGGTCGAGTTCACCGACGACGCTGCGCGTCTGCGTAATGACCGCGTCCAGGTTGTCGTTCTGTTGGGCGAGGTTGCCGACCACCTTGTCGAGGTTGGTGATCACGCTGCCCAGCGCCTGGTCGCGCCCCGCGAAAGTCTCTGTCAGCGTGGAAGTCTGGCCGACCAGGGTGGTGAGGGAGGACGTGTCGCCCTGCAGCGACTGGATGATGCCCTTGGTGAGGTTGTCGGCGTCATGCGGGTTCAGCAGGCTGAACAACGGTTCGTAGCCGTTGAGCAGCGTGGTCACGTCGAAGGAGGGCTCGGTGCGTTCCAGCGGGATGGTGCTGCCCGGGGGCAGCAGCGCTGGACTGCCCTCCTTGCCCAAGGACAGCCCGAGGTAACGCTGCCCGACGATGTTCTGGTAGGTCACCGACGCGAGGGTGTTTCCGAACAGCCGCTGTTCGGACTGCACGACGAACGCGACCTTCGCCAGTTTCCCGTCGAGTTCCACCTTTTCGACTCGGCCCACGCGCACGCCGGCCATGCGGACGTCGTCGCCTTCACGCAGCCCGTACACGTCGGTGAAGACCGCCGAATACCTGGCGGTGTCACCGGCCACGTCGCGCCGCAGGCTCACATACACCAGCCAGGTCAGCGTCAACGCAACGACCATGAACAGGGTCAGCGCGATGAGTGGGCCCCGAAACCTCATTTGCCCTCCCCGGGTGGACGAGTCAGTGACACCGTGGTGCCGCGGGCGACCGGACCCAGCAGCAGCTCGGTGGCTTCGGTCGCGGGCGCGCCGGTGATCACGCCCAACATGTTTCGTTCGTACTCGCTCCCAACGGGTCCCACGTTGCCGCCGAAAGAGGGCTTGAAGGAGGCCTGCGGAATCCACGGCGCCTTCGGCGCGACCGGCGCGACCCACGGCTCGTGCTCTTGTGGCGTCGCCGGCGCCCCGGGCCTGGGATTGTCAGGATTCGCACTGCCGGGCACTGGTGGTGACGGCGTAATCCCCGGGGCCAGCGGCGGATTGGGATCGGTCAGGTTGGGAGTGGGGTTGATCAGCGGCGGCCCCACCGCGACGAGGTTCCCGTCCGGGCCGATCACGGTGCCGGGCGGCGGGGCCAGATCCTTGGGCGGCTGATAATTCTGTGGCAGCAGCACCTCGGGCAGGTCGGGCCGCACCGGAATAAGCGGCGCGGTGAAGCAGCTGGGTCCCTTGAGCTCGCCGTAGTGGGGACAGTCGGCCCGGGTGTAGGTGGAGCTTGGCGTGAAGGTCAGCATCGCGCGCATGTTGCCCAGGTTCGTGCGCGGGTTCCAGACCTGTTCCATGAACTGGTTGGCCAGGTTGTCCAGTTTGACGACGGCGGGCACGAAGTTGTTCGACTTCTGCGCCAAGATGCCGAGCACCGGCGTGAAATCGGTGGTGATCCTGACGAGTTGGTCGATGTGGTTGTCGAAGGATTGGCGCGTCGTGCCGACGGTGTAGTCGGCGCCCGACAGCAGCGAGGCCAACTGCCCGCGGGTCTCGGCGAAGGTTTGCATGGGCTCGACGGCCTGATGCAACGCATCGAGAAGATCAGGCGCCGTCTGGGCGAGGCCCGTCGTCGCATCCAGCAGTGCCGACACAGTCGAAGGGCCGGTATCAGTGGCGACGATCGAATTGAGCTGATCGAGAAGGCGATTCAATTGCGCGCCCGCGTTCAGCAGGCTGACGCGGCGGTGGTCGGTGGCCGCACCCAGCGCGGCCAAGATTCCCACCGACCTGTCGTCACGGCCACGCCCCGCGGCGGCGAGCAGGTCGCGCAGCTTGCTGACAGTCGTCTGGAAGAGAACTGTCGGCAGCCGCTGGTCCTCCGAGATGTGCGCGCCGTCATGGATTTTCGCGCCGGGTCCGTTGCCCACCAGTTGGACCGACGACACGGCGAAAACGTTGCTGGGAACCACGCGTGCGGTCACGCCGGCCGGAATCGACTTGGCGTAGTCCTCTTTGAGGTCGATGTGGACGTAGTTGGGCTTGCCGTGCGCGGCCGGGACGACGCCGTTGACCGTTCCGACAAGAACGCCGTGGTATTTGACGTCGGACTTCTGCGGAAGGCCATCTCCCACGTTGACCAAATCGGCGACCACGCGCACGTAATCGTTAAGCCTGCCGGTCGATTTCACCAGCATCGCGGTGGTGACGAGCGCGCTGACGACCACAACCGCAATGCCGATCCCGAACAGCTGGCGGTCGGAGGGGCCGCGACCGTCCAGCTCAAAGGAATTGGGCATGTTCCACCGGCCTAGCCACCAAACCTCGCGCCGGAGTCGACGCCCCATAGCGCCATGGTGAGCAGCATGTTCACGATGATCACGACGGTGATGCTGGCCCGCATGCCGTGTCCCGCGGCGACCCCGACACCCTCGGGCCCGCCGCTCGCGTAGTACCCGTAGTAGCACTGGATCGTCGACGCGATCCAGACGAAAATGACCGCCTTGAACAGGGAGTAGACGATGTCCTGGCCGGCCAGCATCAGCGTGAAGTAGTGCAGGTAGGAACCGGTCGAGCCGCCGCTGCCGATGCCCACCACGATCTGTGTGCTCAGGTATCCGATCGCCAGGCAGGCGGCGTACAGCGGGACGATCGCCACCACCGAGGCGATCAGCCGGGTGGTCACCAGGTAGGGGATGGGGCGGATGGCGATCGATTCCATCGCGTCGATCTCCTCGGCGATCCGCATGGATCCGAGCTGGGCGGTGAAGCGGCAGCCGCCCTGCATGGCGAAGGCGAGCGACGCCATCAGGGGAGCCAGCTCGCGGGTGTTGACCAACGACGAGACGAACCCTGTTGCGGGACCCAAACCGAGCAGCTCCAGGAAGTTGTAGCCCTCGATGCCGACCAGCGCGCCGACGGTCATACCGAGCACGACGGCCACTCCGGCGGTGCCGCCGCCCACCACGATCGAGCCGTTTCCCCAGGTGATGTTGGACAGCAGTCGCAGGAATTCGGCGCTGTATTGGCGCAGCGCGAGTGGCACGGCGACCGCCGCCCGGACGAAGAAGACCAGTAGGTGGCCGAGCCGGATGATCGGCACTTTGCCGCGGCGGTAGAGCCGGACAAGGGGGACCGAAATCGGTGCGAAGGGTTGATAGGCGGAGGCCGTCATGTCACAGCCCCGTCCGGGGCGACAACATGATGTAGAGCTGGCTGATCGCAACGTTGACGATCATCAAGAGCAGAATCGCCTCGACCACAGCGGCATTCACGGAATTCGCGACGCCGGTCGGTCCGCCCTTGGTGGACAAGCCTTTCTGGCTCGAGACGACGGCCACGATGGCGCCGAACACGATCGCTTTGATCAGCGCCAGGATCATGTCGCCGGTCGTCGCGAACGACGCGAACGTCGACACGAAGCTGCCCGGCGCCCCGTTCTGGAAGTACACGTTGAACATGTAGCTCGCGAAGAATCCGGCGAAGCACACGACGCCGGTGAGGGCCACACCGATCATCACCGCCGCGGCGAAACGGGGCACGACAAGGCGACGGATCACCGAGACGCCCATCACCTCCATCGCATCGGTCTCCTCGCGCATCGTTCGCGAACCCAGGTCGGCGGTGATGGCCGACCCGACCGCCGATGCCATGAGGACCGCGGCGACCAGCGATGCCCCCTGCCGGATGACCGCGAGCCCGCTGGCCGCCCCGGCCAGCGATGTGGCCCCGACCTGGCCGGCCAGCAACGCGAACTGGATGGACAGGGTGACGCTGATCGGCAGCGACACCAGGATCGTCGGCAAGACGGCGGTGCCGGCCATGAACGCGCCCTGCCGGACGAACTCCTGCCACTGGAATCGCCCGGTCACCAAGTCGTAGAAGAAATATTGAGCGGTTCGTACACCCAGAACGAACTGTTCGCCTACGGTCGTCAGCGAGGCGACCGGGTGACGTTTGACGTACCCGACGGACCAGTTGCGGATGGCGCTGACGCCATCAAGCTGTGTCGTCGTCATCGCGGTGCGACCCGCGGTCCATCTAGCAAACTCATGGCGCAGGCCATCGCGTACCCGCTACCGCCTTCATCGCCCCTCTTCCAACCCCGAAGTCCTGAGCCCGAGCGGAGGTCATTAGGCAGCTGTCGAATACTATCTTTATTAAAATAGTGTCAACAAGGCCCTAGACTTCGCAGCTCAATGGTGTGTGCCGCATCACACTAGCCTACTTGATAGGGACTTTCAATAGTGTAGAGTCACTCATCTAGTGCGTCGCTGGACGGCGGCTCGGGGTTCCAATGTCGGATTGACGAAGGTGATGGCATGCCCTCAGCAAACACCGGTTCGCTGCGGGACCGACGCCGCGCCGAGCTGCTTTCCCAGATCCAGCACACCGCGCACCGGCTCTTCGCCGAACGCGGCTTCGAGGCGGTGACGACCGAGGACATCGCCTCGGCCGCGGGGATCTCCATCAGCACGTACTTCCGGTACGCGCCCACCAAGGAGGGTCTGCTGGTCGATCCCGTTCGAGGGGCAATCGGCGAGATCGTGGGTTCGTATGGTGCGAGACCGCCCGACGAGTCGGCCGTTGAGGCGTTGATTCAGGTGTTCGTCACGCGTGCCCGCGACGCCGATGAGCTCGACAACCTGGATACCTGGCGTCACGCGATCGCCACCGCGCGCCACCTGTTGAGTAAAGCCGGGCTGGTCAGCGCGATCGATCACGATAAGTTCCTCGAGCAGGTCGCGCAACGCATGAATGTCGATCCGGCGGTTGATATCCGTCCGGCATTGTTGGTCCACACCAGTTTGGCCACCGTGCAATTCGTCCTGGATGGTTGGCTGACCTCGGAGATCGCCGCGAGTCAACCATTTCACGTGCAACTGGAGGAAGCGCTGCGCCTCACGCTCGCGGGATTCGACTGACGAAGCCGCTCAAACCCGGCCGCGGCTAAACCGCCGTGACTTTGCTCGCCGCCGCGTGAAACAATCGCTGGCCGTGAAGACCTTCGAGGATCTGTTCGCCGAACTGGGCGAGCGCGCCCGTACCCGGCCGGCCGGCAGCGCGACGGTCGCGGCCCTGGACGGTGGTGTCCACGGCCTGGGCAAGAAGATCCTCGAGGAGGCCGGCGAAGTGTGGCTGGCCGCCGAACACGAAGCCGACGAGGCGCTGGCCGAGGAGATCAGCCAGTTGCTCTACTGGACGCAGGTGTTGATGGTGGCGCGCGGACTGACCCTCGACGACGTGTACCGGAAGCTGTGACCATGCTGCGGGTGGCGGTTCCCAACAAAGGCACGCTCAGCGAGCCGGCCAGCGAGATCCTCTCGGAGGCCGGCTACCGGCGTCGCACCGATTCCAAAGACCTGACCGTCATCGACCCGGCGAACCAGGTCGAGTTCTTCTTCCTGCGGCCCAAAGACATTGCCATCTACGTGGGTTCGGGGGAGCTCGATTTCGGCATCACCGGCCGGGACTTGGTGGGCGATTCCGACGCACCGGTGCGCGAGCGCCTGGCGCTGGGATTCGGCTCATCGAGCTTCCGCTACGCCGCACCGGCCGGGCGCGACTGGAAGATCGCCGATCTGGCCGGCAAACGGATCGCCACCGCCTACCCCAATCTGGTCCGAAAAGACTTGGCCGGGCGCGGTATTGAGGCAACCGTCATCAGGCTCGACGGCGCGGTGGAGATCTCGGTACAACTCGGCGTGGCGGACGCCATCGCCGACGTCGTGGGGTCCGGGCGCACCCTGAGCCTGCACAACCTCGTGGCCTTCGGTGAACCGCTGTGCGATTCGGAAGCGGTGCTGATCGAGAGCGAACAGAACGGCACGTCCGGGACGCAGGCGGCGCGCGATCAACTGGTGGCCCGTATCCAGGGCGTGGTGTTCGGCCAGCAATATCTGATGCTCGATTACGACTGCCCGCGCTCGGTGCAGGACAGGGCAACGGCGATCACGCCGGGGCTGGAGTCGCCGACCATTGCGCCCCTGGCCGACCCCGATTGGGTTGCCATCCGCGCGCTGGTGCCGCGTCGGGGCGTCAACGAGATCATGGACGAGCTGGCCACCATCGGCGCCAAGGCGATCCTGGCATCCGATATCAGGTTTTGCCGGTTCTGATTGCGCACACGGTGCAATACCCGCGGCTGTGTTAGCGTCCGCCTCGGGGGACTGCCCGGGCTGGCGTGTGGGCCGTCCCTGCATCGCTCA
>DASTKA010000363.1:0-4687 GCA_035716165.1 Mycobacterium sp.
GCGTCCAGGAGCGCGAGCGCGTCGGCCCAGGATTCGTCGGTGCGGGTCTCCAGCACGATCGGCTTGCCGTGGGCGTGCGCGGCCAGGTAGTCGAGCGCGATGGGCACGCCCGTCAGCTCGTCGCGGTCTCTGCGCATGGCGCTGGTGGTGAGTGCGAGCGCCACCCCGACCGCCAGGCTCCCGGCCGCGGCGGCGGTCGCCAGGCGGCGGGCCACCAGCTGCCGCGACGCCGCCAGCACCATCAGCGCCGACGAGCCCAGGATGAGCAAAACCAGGGGCAACGCATAGGAGAAGACGCCGATGTACGACTGCCAGAGATGGTCCACGCCGTACCAGCAGTAGAAAGCGAACAGCGCGGTGGCCAGGGCGGTGACCCGAAGCAGACGGCCGGAAAAGTCGCGCACCGCCTCGTCGATGCCGGGCCGTGCCAGCTTGCGGACCAGCGCCAGATCCGCGGCGAACAACACCACCAGGAACACCGTGCCAAGGGCGGGACCCGGACCCCAGAACTGCGCGAGAAAGCGCGCGGCCGCGACCGGCGGGTTCGGCGCGCGGTGGCCGTAGGCCAGGTACTGCGGGATCTCGCCGGGCCAGTGCAGGGCCACGTTGAGCACCATCGGAAGCAGGAACAACGCCAAAACCGCCGAGGCGAACAGCATTTCGCGGCGATGCTTGAGCAACCGGCGCCGCTGGGGTGCGAGCGCCGCCAGCGCGAGCACCGGCACCAGGAGAAGGAACTCCGCGTGCCCGTGCACCAGCAGGCCGCCGGCCAGCACCATGATCCCCAGGTGGCGCAGCCGTCCGGCCGCCACCGACGCGACCGCGACGAGGTAGAGCAAAAATGGCGCGAAGCACACGTGAGGCATCCAGGTGGAGCACACCAGCTGGGGGTGCTCGGCGAGGAAGATCAGGGTGACGCCGGCCGCCGCGAGTGCCGCCGCCGCCGAGCGCACCCACGTGTACAGGATGGTCAGCGCGAGCGCGATCAGGGTCGCGTTGAGCGCCATGATCGCGATCGCCTGCGCGTTGTAGGCCGCCGGAACGATGCCGGTCAGGTCGTGCAGCAACCATTCGCCGGCGGCCTGCACGTAGAAGAAAGCCGGACCGGGATGGTGGAAGCCGACCCGGGAGTAGTGCCCCGTCAGCAGGGCGAAGTGCTTGGCCTGCAGGGTGAGGATGGAGTTGGCCGCGGGGTCTCCGGCCTCGTACACGGGATGCGTGAACAGGCCGCGGTTGCGCACCAGCAGCAGGACCAGCAAGCCGCCGCAGCAAGACGCAAAGAGCGTCGCGGCTTGGGCGTTGAACGTGTTGAGCCTGAAGCGACGGGTCAGTGCGGCGGCCATCAGGCTCAGATCCTAGGTGAGCCGCGACCGGGGCTTCGCGCGGTGGCGGCAGTCCGGGCGGGACGGCGATGTGCTCGCCCTGAGCCGATTACAGCTCCGGCCGGCCGAGGCGATAAGTTGGCCGGGTGACTGACGCAGCCACCGAGAACACCTCCGACCCCGCCGGCAACGGCGGCAAACCGGCATTCGTCTCCCGTTCAGTCCTGGTCACCGGCGGAAACCGGGGGATCGGGCTGGCGATCGCGCAGCGGCTGGCCGCCGACGGCCACAAGGTGGCCATCACCCACCGCGGATCCGGGGCGCCCGACGGGCTGTTCGGCGTCGAGTGTGACGTCACCGACAACGACGCCGTGGACCGCGCCTTCAAAGAGGTCGAGGAGCACCAGGGAACGGTCGAGGTGCTGGTGTCCAACGCCGGCGTCTCCGCCGACGCGTTCCTGATCCGGATGACCGAAGAGCGGTTCCAGAAGGTCATCGACGCCAACCTCACCGGGGCGTTCCGGGTGACCCAGCGCGCCTCGCGCAGCATGCAGAAGAAGCGATTCGGCCGGATCATCTACGTGGGCTCGGTGTCCGGCAGCTGGGGCATCGGCAACCAGGCCAACTACGCGGCCTCCAAGGCCGGCCTGATCGGCATGGCCCGTTCGATCTCCCGGGAGCTGTCCAAGGCCGGGGTCACCGCAAATGTGGTGGCCCCCGGCTACATCGACACCGAGATGACCCGCGCGCTGGATGAGCGGATCCAGGCGGGGGCGCTGGAGTTCATCCCGGCGAAGCGGGTCGGCACCGCCGAGGAGGTCGCCGGGGTCGTCAGCTTCCTCGCGTCCGAGGACGCGAGTTACATTGCCGGTGCGGTCATCCCGGTGGACGGCGGCATGGGCATGGGCCACTGACTTCGACTACGACGCAAGGGTTTCAACCAGATTCGAGGACGGACATGGCAGGACTGCTCGACGGCAAACGGATTCTGATCTCCGGGATCATCACCGATTCGTCGATCGCGTTTCACATCGCCAAGGCGGCCCAGGAGGCGGGTGCGCAGCTGGTGCTCACCGGGTTCGACCGGTTGCGCCTGATTCAGCGCATCGCCGACCGGCTGCCGGAGAAGGCGCCCCTGATCGAGCTCGACGTGCAGAACCAGGAGCACCTGGACAGCCTGGCCGATCGGGTGACCGCCGAGATCGGCGAGGGCAACAAGCTCGACGGCGTGGTGCACTCGATAGGTTTCATGCCGCAGACCGGGATGGGCATCAACCCGTTCTTCGACGCGCCGTACGAGGATGTCTCCAAAGGCATTCACATCTCCGCGTATTCGTACGCCTCGCTGGCCAAGGCGACCCTGCCGATCATGAATCCCGGCGGCTCCATCGTGGGCATGGACTTCGACCCCAGCCGCGCGATGCCGGCGTACAACTGGATGACGGTGGCCAAGAGCGCACTGGAATCGGTCAACCGGTTCGTGGCCCGTGAGGCGGGCAAGTTCGGTGTGCGATCGAATCTCGTTGCCGCAGGCCCGATCCGGACGCTGGCCATGAGCGCGATCGTCGGCGGGGCGCTCGGCGAAGAGGCCGGCGCCCAGATGCAGCTGCTCGAAGAGGGCTGGGACCAGCGCGCCCCCATCGGCTGGAACATGAAGGACCCGACGCCGGTCGCCAAGACGGTGTGCGCGCTGCTCTCGGATTGGCTGCCGGCGACGACGGGAACCATCATCTACGCCGACGGTGGCGCAAGCACCCAATTGCTGTAACAGCGGAATTGCTCTAAAGCCTAATGGAATTCGACGCCGTCCTGCTGCTGTCCTTCGGTGGGCCGGAAGGCCCCGAGCAGGTCCGGCCGTTCTTGGAGAACGTCACCCGGGGCCGCAACGTGCCGCCCGAACGCCTCGATGACGTCGCCGAGCACTACCTGCATTTCGGCGGGGTGTCGCCCATCAACTCGATCAACCTGGCGTTGATCGAGCAGTTGCGTGCCGAGCTCGGATCCCGCGGCCTGGACCTCCCGGTGTACTTCGGCAACCGCAACTGGGAACCCTACGTCGAAGACGCCGTCGCGACGATGCGGGACAACGGGATTCGTCGGGCCGCGGTCTTCACCACCTCGGCGTGGAGCGGCTATTCCAGCTGCACGCAATACGTGGAGGACATCGCCCGGGCGCGCGACGCGGCCGGGCCGGATGCGCCCGAATTGGTCAAACTTCGGCCCTATTTCGACCACCCGGGGTTCGTGCAGATCTTCGCCGACACCATCGGCGCGGCGTCGGGTGCCCTGACCGCCGAGCAGCTGGCCGGGGCGCGGCTGGTGTTCACCGCGCATTCGATCCCGGTGGCCGCCGACGACCGCCTGGGCCCGCGGCTGTACAGCCGCCAAGTCGCCTACGCCGCAAGCCTTGTGGCGGCCGCCGCCGGGTACTCCGATTACGACCTGGCGTGGCAGTCACGTTCGGGACCGCCCCGGGTCCCCTGGCTGGAGCCGGACGTCGCCGACCACCTGAGCGCCCTGGCGCAGGCAGGCACCGAGGCCGTCATCGTCTGCCCGGTCGGCTTCGTGGCCGACCACATCGAGGTGGTGTGGGATCTCGACAACGAGTTGGCGTCCCAGGCCGAGGCGGCCGGCGTGGCGATGGTGCGGGCTTCGACGCCAAACGCCGACCCGCGTTTCGCGCGGATGGCCGCCGATCTGATCGACGAATTGCGGTACGGGCGAGCGCCCGAGAGGGTGAGCGGACCCGACCCGGTGCCCGGTTGCCTTGCCAGCGTCAACGGCGCGCCGTGCCGCCCGCCGCATTGCGCGGCGGGCCGCCAACAGGATTAGCGGGTCGCCGCCGACAGGACTAGCTGGTCGCCGCCGACAGGATCAGTCGCCCCAGGCCGAATGCAGGATCGCGGTCACGGCCGCCATCCGCGCCGAACGCACCACGGCGGTGAGCGGCCGCAGCGCATCGCTGGCGATGCGGGCCTCCGAGGACGATTGAGTTCCAAGCGGTTCCAGGCCCGCGGCGACGGGCGCGGTGAACCGGTCCGGAGAGTCGGATCGGCTCAGCCCCGCGCTGACCGCGATGATGGCGTCGACGTGCGCGGCGTTCTCCAGCACCCGCAGCGCGCGCGTGGGCGCGTGGTCGGGAATGCGGTGTTGCCGTGCGGATTCCAGGAGTTGCTCGACCAGACCGCGCGGGTCGTCGACGTCGGCCGCGGCGGCTCCGAGCCCGACCGCGCCCAGCGCGTCGGCCGCCGAGCGCACGGCCGAGCGCAGCGTGTACTCGGCGTCGCCGAGCTCGTAGTGGTCCAGCACCGGCGCGCCGGGCAGCGAGTACACCGTCCACGTCAGTGCGCACAATTCCGCGAGCC
>DASTKA010000364.1:0-4084 GCA_035716165.1 Mycobacterium sp.
AGGGTCGCCATCATGAGCCCGATCGCCCAGCTGCCGTAGGCCGCAAGCAAACTGCCCGCCAGCAGCGGCGGCACGGCGGCGCCGAGGATGCCGGCCAGGTTCATCGCCACCGCCGCGCCGCTGTACCGGTAGCGCGTGGCGAAAAGTTCCGGCACGAAGGCCCCCGTGGGGCCGTTGGCGACCGCCGCGCAGGCGAACATGCCGAGGACGGCGACGGCGTACAGGGCGGGATTGCCGGTGTCCATCAGCGGGATGACCACGAACGACCACGGCAGACACGCGGCCAGCCCGCACAGCATCACCCGGCGACGCCCCACTCGATCGGACAGCCACGCCCCGAACGAGACGAACGCGATACTCGTCAGGCCCGCCAGCGCGCCGACGCCCCAGATGAAGCTGCGGGAATAGCCCAGATGGGAGTGGGCGTACATGACCAGGAACGTGTTGCCCAGGTATACGAACCCCATCCCGCCCAGGAAGCAGCCGGCGACGAGCACGATCTCGCGCCGCTGCAACCGCACCAGCTCGGCCAGCGGGGCTTTCGGCACCAGGTTGCGGGCCTTCTCCTCCACGAACAGCGGGGTCTCATCGATGTTCAGCCGCACATAGAGCGCGATGCCGATCAGCCCGCTGCTGATCAGGAACGGCACCCGCCATCCCCATTGCATGAACGCCGGGCTGCTCTCGCCCATGGTGAGACTGACCGCGAGGAAGGTCAGGCTGGCCAGTATCCCCGCCGTCCCACCGCCCAACGAGGTGAACATGCCGTACCAGCCGCGTTTGCCGGGCGGCGCGTATTCGGCGCTCAGCAGGACGGATCCGGCCCATTCGCCGCCGACGGCGAACCCTTGGAACAGCCGCAGGGCGACGAGGATCAGGGGTGCGGCGATACCGATCGACGCCGTGTTGGGGACCAGGCCCACGCTGACGGTCGATGCGCCCATGATCAGCAGCGTGGCGACCAGCGTCTTCTTGCGGCCCAGCCGGTCTCCGAAGTAGCCGAAGACGGCCGCGCCCAACGGCCGGGACAGGAACGCCGTCGCGAACGTCGCCATCGAGGCGATGGTCGCCACCGTCGGGCCGAGGCCCGGAAAGAACACCGTGGGAAAGACCAGGGCCGCCGCGGTCCCGTAGATCAGAAAGTCGTAGAACTCGATCGCCGAGCCCACCAGACAGGCGGCCGCGATCCGACGCATGGGGGTAGGCGCCGTAGCGGCGGGGGCGACGATTTGAGTGGCCTCACTCATCGCGGCCGCTCACTGTCCGATTGCATCGATACACGGTTACGACGGTAGGTGACGCCGCGCGGCCACGCTCGACGCCCGAGCTGGCAATTTGCTGCGTGTATTGGCGCGCGGCCGACCCGGCGCTCAGCCGTCGGTCAGCAGCTGCTTTTTGAGGACCTTGCCCATGGCGTTGCGCGGCAGCGCGTCCACGATGCGGACCTCGCGCGGCCGCTTGTGCACCGAAAGCTCCTGGGCGACATAGTCGATCAATGCGGCGCCGTCGGCCGATCCCACGACGTACGCGACGATGCGCTGACCGAGATCCGCATCGGGCATCCCGACGACCGCCGCCTCTTGGACACCGGGATGCCCGAGCAGCACCGTTTCGATCTCGCCCGCACCGATGCGGTAACCCCCGGACTTGATCAGATCGACCGATTCACGCCCGACGATGCGGTGCATCCCGTCGCCGCCGATGACCGCGACATCGCCGGTGCGATACCAGCCGTCCGCGTCGAACGCCTCGGCGGTGGCTTCCGGCCGGTTCAGGTAGCCGTCGAACATCATCGGCCCGCGCACGTGGAGCTTTCCTACGGTCTCCCCGTCGTGCGGCACCAGGGCGCCGCCGTCGTCGAGCACGCGGGTCTGCACACCGGTGAGCGGCAGGCCCACCCAGCCCGGCCGTCGCTCGCCGTCGGCCCGCGTGGACAGCGTGATCAGCGATTCCGAGGTGCCGTAGCGTTCGATGGGCTGATGTCCGGTGAGTGCGGCCAGTCGGTCGAACACCGGAACCGGCAGCGGCGCGCTGCCCGAGACGAGCAGGCGCGCGGGACGCAGCGCCCGGGCGGCC
Source organism: Mycobacterium sp. (assembly GCA_035716165.1). Classification (GTDB taxonomy): domain Bacteria; phylum Actinomycetota; class Actinomycetes; order Mycobacteriales; family Mycobacteriaceae; genus Mycobacterium. The sequence goes on from DASTKA010000364.1 coordinate 2,077, forward strand.
TGCTCGTCGGTCACCACCCGCGACCACACCGTGGGCACCCCGAAGAACAGCGTGCCCCCGTGCTCGGTCGCGGCCTGCGCATACCCCGCCGGCATCGGCTTGCCGGTGTGGATGAAGCGATTCCCGATCCGCAGCGACCCGAGCAGCCCCAGCACCAGGCCGTGCACGTGAAACAGCGGCAAGCCGTGGACCAAGACGTCGTCGGCCGTCCACTGCCAGGCTTCCGCCAGCGCGTCCAGGTCGGCGGCGATCGCCCGCCGGCTCAGCACCACGCCTTTGGGCAGCCCGGTGGTGCCCGAGGTGTAGATGATCATCGCGGTGGCGTCCGGCGACGGCTCGGCATAGCGGTGCCAGGAGCGCGCGTGCAGCCGCACCGGGATGTGCGGCAGCCCTTCCGGCTCGTGGGGCAGCGGGCCAAGCCATGCCCGCACGCCCGAATCGGTGAGCATGTGCCGGCGTTCGGCGGCGCCGACGTCGGCGGGCACCGGGACGAACGGCACACCGGCGATCAGGCACCCGGTAACTGCCAGCACGGTCGAGGCGGTCGGGGCGGCCAGGATGGCGACCCGGCCCGCGCCGGCCGCCCGCTCGGCCACCGAGGTGGCGGCACCGATCAGGTCGCTGCGGCTGAACACCGTGCCGTCGATGCGTACCGCATCGGCGATATCGGCGGCGGTGAGGGTCGACGGATCCAGGGACGCCAGCAACACGTCAGCAGGCTACCCGGCGGCGGCGCAGGTCAGTTCTGCTCGTCCCAGATCTTCATCAGGGTGAACAGGATCTCCTCGCCGCGGCCCAGCCCGCCGAGGTGGCTTTCGCCGGGCAGCACGATCAGCTCGCAGTCGGCCAGTCTGGACACGACGTGCTCACCGTGGGCGAACGGCACGATGTGGTCGCTGTCGCCGTGCCACCAGCGGACCGGGACCTTGACCTCATTCAGCCGGAATCCCCAGTCCCGGGTGAACAGGATGACGTCGTTGAACGGCGCCGCCAACTGCTTGCGGCTGCCGTTGAGCAGGTCGTCGAGGAACATGGCCCCGAACTCGGGGCGGGTCAGCAGGCGCCGGTCGCCTTCGGGTGACACCGCGGCGTACAGATAGAGGGCGGGATTCGCGACCGGACGGATCGCCCGGATCAGCAGGCTCGCGCCGATCCGCAGCGGGTCACCCGCCAGCTGCAGCAGGGGCGCCACCCGCTTGCCCAGGTTCATCAGACCGCTGGTGATCCCCTCGTCGCCGACGAACGGCGCGACCCCACCGAGCACACCGGCCGCGACGACCCGATCGGGCAGCACCGCCGCCGACGCCAGGGCGTACGGGCCGCCACCGGACAGCCCGATGACGGCCATCTTGTCGATGCCCAGGGTGTCCGCGATCGTGCGCAGGTCGTCGGCGAACGCCCGGACGTTCTTGTAGAGATGGGGCGACGACGAGCCGGTCCCCGGGCGGTCCAGACCGATCAGCCGGATCTTGTGGTTTTCCGCATACAGGCGGGCCTCGGTGGGGATCTGCCGACGCGCACCGGGGGTGCCGTGGAACCAGAACACGGCCCGGCCCTGCGGGTCACCGAATTCGGCGAAGCCGATCTGGCGGGTCTCGCCGACAGCGACGTTTCCTTCGAGCTTTGGGCGGGCGATTTCGAACACCATGTCAGCAGCTTGGCATGTGACGCCCGGTTTACAAAAAGCCGGCTAGGTGTTCAGCGCCCGGTCGCCGATCACCCGCGCCTCGCGCAGGGCGGCGATGTCGCCATCGGAAAGATTCAGGCCGTGCAGGATCTCGTCGTTGTGCTGGCCAAGCGTCGGCGCGGGCGTGCGGTGGTGACGGGCCGGCCCGGGAGCGATGCGAAACGGCCAGCCCGGATAGCGATGAGCTCCGGTGATCGCACGCTCGAACTCCTCGTAGTAGCCCCGCTCGTCCAGTTGAGGTATGTCATACATCTGCTCGCCGGTGACCACCCGCTCGGCCGCAATACCTTGCGCCCTAAGCGTTTTCATGATCGCGTCGGC
>DASTKA010000365.1:0-2528 GCA_035716165.1 Mycobacterium sp.
GGCAAGCGCGCTGATCGCGGCGCTGTCCAGGTATTCGACCGCACTGATGTCGACGAGCAACGCTTTCTCGCTGCCGGTGGCCTGGGTGGTGGCGCCGGCCAGAGCCTGGTTGAACGCATCGATATTGCTCAGGTCGATTTCACCCGCGACGACCAGCACGAAGTTGCCGTCGCTGCGGCGCCCGGTGTCGAGCGTGAGCGGGGTGGTCATCAGGTGATCCTCGTGGATAGGTGAACTGTGGTGCCGTCGCTGTCGGGCCGGATATCGACGTCATGCATGAGGCTTCGCATAAGGGGGATCCCCCTGCCTCGGTGCGGGTAGGACTCAGGTTGTGGAGCCTTCCACGAGCCGGTGTCGGTGATGGTCAACTGGACCGCGTCGCCGGTTGCGATCGCGCCGAGGCGAATTATGCCTTGCGGTCTATGCCGGTGACCATGCTCGATGGCGTTGGCCACGGCTTCCCCGGCCGCCACGAGCACGTTCAGAGTCTGGTCTGGGTCCAGCGAGGCCTTGGTCAGCCAGTTACGCAGGGCGGTGCGGGCAGGCGCAAGCTGGCTGACGTCGGCGGGGAAATTCAGCTCCAACGGGGCCGGGTGGCGGTAGAGCAATAGGACAACGTCGTCCTGGTACCCGCCATCCGGTGCGACGTCGGCCATGACCCGATTCGCCAGATCGTCGAGCGTCAAAGCGCGCGCGTCTTGCGCGGCGGCGGCCACTCGGGAGATGCCGTGATCAAGCGGAACGCGACGGCGCTCGACCAGACCATCGGTGTAGAGCACGAGCGTCGAACGCGCCGGGATGGTCACTCGGGCTTCCGGCCGGGGCCAGTCACCGCGTACCCCCAATGCGATGGTGTGGCCGTCGTCGAGTATCTGGGTGCTGCCGTCGCTGTGCACCAAGATGGGCGGCGGGTGACCGGCGCTGGAGTAGACCAGTTCACCGGTTTCGGGAGTGAGCACCGCGCAGACGGCGGTGGTGCATTGCGCGCCGGGCAACCGCGCGGCGAAGCGGTCCATGCCGGCGAGAGCCGCACCGGGGCTTGGATTTTCGAACAGCAGCGCGCGGCAGGCGCTGCGAACCTGGCCCATCACGGTGGCGGCGGCCAGGCCGTGGCCGACGCAGTCGCCGACGATCAAGGCTATGCGCCCGTCTTCCAAGTCGACGATGTCGTACCAGTCACCGCCGACCTGTAACGGCCTCGTCGCGGCCTGATAGCGCACCGCGAACCCGGCGGGCAAGACGGCGGGTCCGAGGATCGCATGCTGCAGGGCCAGCGCGGTCTCGCGCTGCTGGTCGACCTGATGCACCCGTTGCAGGCCCTGGCCTAGGCGGCCGGCCAGGACGGTAAGCAGGGTCTGGTCTTCGAGGGTGAATGGGCGCCGCTCGGTCAGATCAATCCAGACGACGAGCACACCGTCGGGGTGCTGCAGCGCGATGCCCGCCGTCCCCGGCTGCGTCGCGCTGGAGGTGAGGAGGTCGCCGTCGCGCAACGAGCTGAGCGCCCGCTGGGTCTGCGGTGGCAGGTCGGCCCACTGTGCCGGCTCGCCCACTGACACGACCTGTGGCGCACCGAATGCCATGTCCGGAGACGAGTTTTGCGCGGGGAAGGTGACGGCCAGCACGCGGCGCGCCCGCCAGAGCCGGCGAAGTTCCTCGGCCGCGGCGTGTACCGCATCCTCGACGGTATCGGCTTGAGCCAGTTCCTGGTTGAGCGCATGTTCTCGACCCGCCGCCAGCGCCAATGCGATGGCCGCGTGCCGGGCGAAGTCGCTGACGAGATCGAGGTAGTCGTTGCCGAACGCGGGCTGGTGCGGGTCGCGTGCGACCGCGATAACCCCAAGCACCGCACCATCTGCGATCAGTGGCATGACGATCGCCGAGCGTTTGCCGACGTCTGTGAATCCCTCGATCGGATATTCGAAGGAATCAGTGATCAGCGGCAGCCCGCGTCGGGCCACACCGCCCGTGGTCGAGCCGTCCATCGGGACCTGACGACCAATCACCGCCGAGGAGTACCGGCCCGCGGTCGCGGCCACGACCAGGGTATCGACCTCATCGACCGGCCGTTCGGGCTCCCGGGGAACAAGCAAGATCGCCTGCTCAGCGCTGGCCAGCTCCAACGCCCGGTTGACGATGAGCTGCAGCGGCCCCGTCTGGGGATCGCCGGATAGCAGCGCGGTGGTGATCTCGCGGCTGGCCTTCGTCCATTTCGCCGACTCGCGCTCACGCTCGAAGAGTCGGGCGTTGTCGATGGCGGCCGCCGCCGCGGTGGCCATCGCCCTTACGGCGCCTTCCTGGGAGTCGGAGAACACGCGTCCCGGACGGTCGTCGGCCAGATAGAGGCTGCCGAAGTTAGCCGCCCGCACGGTAATCGGGATCCCGAGCAGCGCGTGCATCGGCGGTTCGCGTCCGGCCAGCTCGGCGGTCTCGGGATGGGTGTTCAGATCGTCGAGGCGGAGACCATCGCCGACTGGCAGGTCGCCGAGCCGCCGCGCGGTATCAACGTCGATTCCCGCATGCACGAAAGA
>DASTKA010000366.1:0-4921 GCA_035716165.1 Mycobacterium sp.
GAGTAGATGGAATCGACTGGGATACGGCCGATTTCGGCGCCGGAGGCGCGGTTCTGCACGGCCGGCACGTAGCCACGGCCGCGCTCGACGACCAGCTCGACCTCGAGCTTGCCCTTGTCGTTCAGCGTCGCGATGTGCAGGTCGGGGTTGTGCACGGTGACACCCGCGGGCGGCACGATGTCACCCGCGGTGACCTCACCCGGGCCCTGCTTGCGCAGGTACATGGTGACCGGCTCGTCCTCCTCGGAGGACACCACCAGGCCCTTGAGGTTCAAGATGATCGCGGTGACGTCTTCCTTGACGCCCGGCACGGTGGTGAACTCGTGCAGCACGCCGTCGATGCGGATGCTGGTGACGGCCGCGCCCGGAATCGAGGACAGCAGCGTGCGCCGCAGCGAATTGCCCAGGGTGTAACCGAATCCCGGCTCCAGCGGCTCGATGACGAACTGGGACCGGTCGTCGCTGAGGATTTCCTCCGACAATGTGGGTCGCTGAGAGATCAGCATGGTGTTTCTTCTTCTCCTTCTCGGCACCCGCTATTTGATGCCGTTAGGGTTTCCGAGCCGGTCGGCTCGAAAAGTCTTTACTTCGAGTAGAACTCGACGATGAGCTGTTCGCTGAGCGGCACGTCGATCTGCACCCGCTCGGGCAGCTGGTGGATGAGGATGCGCTGACGCTCCCCCACCACCTGCAGCCAGCTCGGGATCGGACGGTCGCCCGCCGTCTCCCGCGCGATCTGGAACGGCACGGTGTTCAGCGAGCTGTCCCGAACGTCGATGATGTCGTGTTGCGACACCCGGTAGCTGGGGACGTTGACGTGCACGCCGTTGACGCTGAAGTGTCCGTGGCTGACCAGCTGACGCGCCATCCGGCGGGTCCGCGCCAGCCCGGCCCGGTACACGACGTTGTCCAGCCGGCTTTCCAGGATGCGCAGCAGCTCTTCACCGGTCTTGCCGGATTGCCGGGAGGCCTCTGCGTAGTAGCGACGGAACTGCTTTTCCATCACGCCGTAGGTGAAGCGGGCCTTCTGCTTCTCCTGCAGCTGCAGCAGGTATTCGCTTTCCTTGATCCGCGCGCGGCCGTGCTGGCCGGGCGGGTAGGGGCGCTTTTCGAAGGCCTGGTCGCCACCGACGAGGTCGGTGCGCAGCCGGCGCGACTTGCGAGTGATGGGTCCGGTGTAACGAGCCATGGTTGTCTCCTAGACCCTTCTGCGCTTCGGCGGGCGGCAGCCGTTGTGCGGCTGGGGGGTGACGTCGGCGATCGCGCCGACCTCCAGGCCGGCGGCCTGCAGCGACCGGATCGCGGTCTCCCGGCCCGAACCCGGGCCCTTCACGAACACGTCGACCTTCTTGACGCCGTGTTCCTGCGCCTTGCGCGCGGCGTTCTCGGCGGCCAGCTGGGCCGCGAACGGGGTCGACTTCCGCGACCCCTTGAAGCCCACGTGACCCGACGACGCCCAGGCGATCACGTTGCCCTGAGGGTCGGTGATCGTGACGATCGTGTTGTTGAAGGTGCTCTTGATGTGGGCGGCACCGTGCGGGATGTTCTTCTTTTCCCGCCTGCGGGTCTTCTGGCCCTTCTTGGGCGCGGCGGCGCCTGCCTTCTTTGCTGGTGGCATCGGGGGTTACCTGGCCTTCTTCTTGCCGGCGATGGTGCGCTTGGGACCCTTGCGGGTGCGCGCGTTGGTCTTTGTCCGCTGGCCGCGCACCGGCAGGCCGCGGCGGTGCCGCAGGCCCTGGTAGCAGCCGATCTCGATCTTGCGGCGGATGTCGGCCTGCGTCTCGCGGCGCAGGTCACCCTCCACCTTCAGGTTTGCCTCGATGTAATCACGCAGGTGGGTCAGCTGGTCATCGGTCAGGTCCCGCGTGCGCAGGTCCTTGTCGATCCCGGTAGCTGCCAGAATCTCGTTCGACCGGGTGCGGCCGACGCCGAAAATGTAGGTCAGGGCGATCTCCATCCGCTTGTCACGCGGAAGGTCGACGCCGACTAGTCGAGCCATGGATGGCGTTTCCTCTTTTTTTCAGGCGGAGGTCTGTTCCCAGCCCGTTCCCGATCTTGATCGGGGCCCGGCCTCCGTCCGGGCGTGGATAAGCGAGCCCATCTCTATAGATGCCAGCCGCTTATTGGTGCTGGGAGGTCTGCATTCAGTTGTGTTGGGTACTGCGGTGCCGACTGCGCTGACGGCTTGGTCGTTGGCGGCGACCCGCTGCGCCCGGCTACGCCGCGCTTGCGATCACCGCTAGCCCTGGCGCTGCTTGTGGCGCGGATCGGAGCAGATCACCATGACCCGCCCATGCCGACGGATCACCCTGCACTTGTCACAGATTGGCTTGACGCTCGGGTTCACCTTCACGGCTGTTCGATCCTGTTCTGTTTCGTTCGTGGTTTCTGATCAGGCGCTTTACTTGTACCGGTACACGATGCGGCCGCGGGACAGGTCGTAGGGAGACAACTCCACCACCACCCGGTCCTCGGGCAGGATGCGGATGTAGTGCTGCCGCATCTTGCCGCTGATGTGGGCAAGCACCTTGTGACCGTTCTCCAGCTCAATGCGGAACATCGCATTGGGCAGGGGCTCGACCACCCGGCCCTCCACCTCGATGGCGCCTTCCTTCTTGGCCATAACTAGTTAAGGATCCTCGTCGTATAGTTTCGTTCTCGTCTGCGCCCATTCGACGCAACATTGCACCGACTTGGAACGTGAGCCGGTGACAGGAAATTCCTAGGGACTTGGCACACAAAAAGTCGGCGCGGATGCCGCACCGTTGTTCCACGATACCTCGTCAATCCGCCGCACCAAAATCGCTGTCGGCGGAATGCCGCCGCCGTCCTCGACCTGCCACATGGCCGCTGACGAGCGCATACTTAACGCCGATGACCAACCCCTCCGGCGCGTCGGGCCCCGCAGCCGCCGGCTCCGCGGCACAACAGCGCAAACCCGTCATGCTGACCGTCGACGACGATCCCTCGGTTTCCCGGGCCGTCGCGCGCGACCTGCGCCGCCACTACGGCGAGGACCACCGGATCGTGCGCGCCGAATCGGGGTCCGACGCCCTGGGCACGCTCAAGGAGCTCAAACTGCGCGGCGAGACCGTCGCGATGCTCATCGCCGACTACCGGATGCCCCAGATGAGCGGCATCGAGTTCCTCGAGCAGGCCATGGACCTGTATCCGGCGGCGCGCCGCGTGCTGCTTACCGCCTACGCCGACACCCACGCAGCCATCGACGCGATCAACGTCGTCGACCTGGACCATTACCTGCTCAAGCCGTGGGATCCGCCGGAGGAGAAGTTCTATCCCGTCATCGACGGGCTGCTGGAGGCCTGGCGGGCCGCGCCCGAGCACCCCATCCCGCACACCAAGGTGATCGGCCACCGCTGGTCCGCCCGGTCCTGGCAGGTCCGCGACTTCTTGGCCCGCAACGGCCTCTACTACACGTGGTTCATGGCCGACGAGCCCGCCGGCGAGCGGCTGCTCAACGCCGCCGGCGCCGACCGCCTGCGGCTACCCGTCGTCATCACCGAACGCGGCGACCCGCTCGTCGAACCCACCGACGCCGAGCTGGCCGACAAGCTGGGTCTGACCACAACGCCGTCGCAGGAGTTCTACGACCTGATCGTGGTCGGCGGTGGGCCCGCGGGCCTGGCCGCGGCCGTATACGGCGCCTCCGAGGGGCTGCGCACGGTGCTCATCGAGCACATCGCCACCGGCGGTCAGGCGGGGCAGAGCTCGCGGATCGAGAATTATCTGGGCTTCCCCGACGGGGTTTCGGGCAGCCAGCTGGCCGAGCGCGCCCGCCGGCAGGCGGAGAAGTTCGGCGCCGAGCTGATCACCGCCCGCAAGGCCGTCGCCCTCGAGGTGAACGGGTCCAAGCGCACCGTGCGGTTCGCCGACGGCGGCTCGATCGACGCGCACGCGGTCATCCTCGCCACCGGGGTCGCCTACCGCCAGTTGCAGGCCGAGGGCTGCACCGAGCTGACCGGCTGCGGCATCTACTACGGCGCCGCCGTGTCCGTCGCGTCGGAGTGCGAGGACGAAGAGGTCTACGTGATCGGCGGGGCCAACTCGGCCGGCCAGGCCGCCATGTACCTGTCGCGGACAGCCAAGTCGGTCAACATCGTGGTGCGCGCCCCGTCGCTGGAAGCGTCGATGTCCTACTACCTGATCCAGCAGATCGAGGCGAACCCGAAGATCAACGTGCTGACCTGCACCGAGGTGCAGCGCGCCGGCGGCGACGGCCACCTGGAGAAGCTGACCCTGGTCAACAACCGGACCGAAGAAACCGAGGACGTCGCCTGCGCCCGGATGTTCATCTTCATCGGGGCCGCCCCGCGCACCGACTGGCTGGACGGGGTACTGGCCCGCGACGACCACGGCTTCATCCTGACCGGACCGGACCTGCGCAACGTGTGCGGCTGGACACTGGACCGCCCGCCCCATCACCTCGAGACCAGCGTTCCGGGGGTGTTCGCCACCGGCGACGTCCGCTCCACCTCCGCCAAACGGGTCGCCGCCGCCGTCGGTGAAGGGTCGATGGCGGTCATGCTGGTCCACCGGTACCTGGCCGAGAACTAGGGGCAGCATGACCGCCGCGGAATCGAAGCCCATGCCGTGTCAGCCCGATGAGCTGCGCAGCCTGTTCCTGTTCGAGGCGCTGACCGACGAGCAGCTCGCGGTGTTGTGCGCCAACGGGCACATCCAGCACTACGAACCCGGTCCGATCTGCGTCGAGGGCGAACCGGCGACCTGCTTCTACGTCCTCATCGACGGGGAGCTGACGATGACCAAACTCTCCGGCGGCCAGGACATCGAAACCAACCGCACCTCACAGCGCGGCGTGTACTGCGGGGCCTGGCGGGCGTTCACCGGCGGCAACCAGAAGAGCTACGACGCCTCGGTGCACGTGACCAGGCCGTCGCGG
>DASTKA010000367.1:0-4170 GCA_035716165.1 Mycobacterium sp.
TGCGCAGCGCGGGCCGGATGAACACCTCGAAGGACACCAGCGCGCTGACCGGGTTGCCCGGCAGCGTGACGATCGTCGCGCCGGCCACCCGCCCCACGCCCTGGGGCATGCCCGGCTGCATGGCCACCTTGACGAATTCCACGCCCTGGTCGCCCTCGCGGCCGAACGCGTCCTTGACCACCTCGTAGGCGCCGGCGCTGACGCCGCCGCTGGTGATGATCAGGTCGGTGTCTCCCGCGTAGCGGTCGATGATCGAACTGAATTGGGCCACTTCGTCTTCCGCCGTCGCGACGGCCACCAGATCCGCACCCGCGTCCCGGACGGCGCCGGCCAGCATGATCGAGTTCGACTCGTAGATCTGCCCGGGCAGCAGCGCGGTGCCCGGCGTCACCAGCTCCGACCCGGTCGAGATCACCAGTACCCGCTGGCGTGGGATCACCCGCAACTCGGCGATTCCCAGCGCCGCGACCAAGCCGAGCACGGCCGGCGTCACGACCTGGCCCTGGCGCAAGACGGTGGTGCCGGGGGAGACGTCCTCGCCCGCGCGCCGGATGTGCCTGCCCGCCTCGCGGGGCGCGCGGATCGACACCACGTCCACGCCGCCGTCGGTGTCCTCCACCGGCACGACGGCCGTCGCCCCCGCCGGCAGTGGCGCGCCCGTCATGATCCGGTGCGCCGTCCCGGGCTGCAGCGTCAACTCGTCGGTGCGCCCGGCCGGGATGTCCTCGGCGACGCGCAACACCACCGGATTCTCGGGGGTGGCGGCCGATGTGTCCTCGGCGCGCACCGCGTAGCCGTCCATCGCGGAGTTGTCGAAGACCGGCAACGCCAACCCCGCCACCACGTCCTCGGCCAGCACGAGGCCCTGCGCCTCGGTCAGCGGGACCGCGACCGGCGGCCGGGCACGAATCAACCCCGTGACCACTCGTTGATGTTCGGCGACTGAGCGCATCGCAGCCATTATCCGCGCGTCAGACGGGGAAGCTGACGCCGGTGAGCTCTTCGGAGACGGCCCAAAGCCGGCGCTGCAGCTCCTCGTCGTGGGACTGGGCGCTGGACTCGACCAGCTTCGGCCGGCCCCGCTGCTCGAGGAAACCCGCCGGGCCGTAGTACTGCCCGCCCTGAACGGCCGGATCGGTGGCGGCCCGCAGCGTCGGCAGCGCGCCCATGGCCGGGCTCTGGAACAACACCGGCCCCAGCACGGCCTTCACCGGCCGGAAGACGCGCGGCAGGTTGCGGGCCAGTTCGGTATTCGAGCCGCCGGGATGGGCGGCGACGGCAATGGTCTTAGCGTCGGCCCGGGCCGCCAGCCGGCGCTGCAACTCGTAGGTGAACAGCAGGTTGGCCAACTTGGATTGCCCGTAGGCGGCGATCCGGTCGTAGCGGTGTTCGGCTTGCAGATCGTCGAAGTGGATCGCGGCCCGCAGCCGGTGGCCGAGGCTGCTGACCGTCACCACCCGCGAATCCCTCACCACCAGCAGGTTGTCGAGCAGCAGCCCGGTCAGCGCGAAGTGGCCCAGATGATTGGTGCCGAACTGCAATTCGAAGCCGTCCTGGGTGACCTGCTTGGGCGTCCACATCACCCCGGCGTTGTTGATCAACAGGTCGATGCGCGGGTACGCCGCGCGCAGCGCGTCGGCCGCCGACCGGATCGCGTCCAGGGAGGTCAGATCCAGCTGCTGCAACGTGACATCCGCGCGCGGACTGGCGGCGACGATGCGCGACAGCGCCGCGTTGCCCTTCTCCAGGTTGCGCACCGCGAGCACGACGTGGGCGCCGCGGTAGGCCAGCACGGCGGCCGCCTCGTAACCGATGCCGGTGTTGGCACCGGTGACGACGACGACGCGTCCGCTCTGATCCGGGACGTCACCCTCCGACCAATTGCGGTTCTCCTTGTCGTGGGAAGGCATGGCCCAAAAGATACTCATTCGGTTCCGCTGCGCCCGGATGGGCGGGTGGGCCCGGCGACGTAAGGTGAGAACGTGATTACCGGCTTGGCTCACACCGGGGTGTGCGTTCCGGATTGCGAGGCCGCGGTGGCGTTCTACCGCGACGTGTTGGGCCTGCGTGTCCTCTCCCCGCCATATGTCATGTCTGGCAACGCCATTCGCGACGACATGGGTGAGTTGGTGGCCGACCCCAGCATGAAAGCGGCCATCCTCGGATTCGACGACGACGGCGACCGGGTGCTCGAGGTGATCGAATACCTCGGAGTCGAGAGCGGGCCTCTTCATGACGGCCGGGCGCTGACCGACCCCGGGCTCTCGCACGTCGGACTGATCTGTGCGGACATCGACGCCACCCGCGCCGAACTGGAGTCCAAGGGGGTGCGCTTCCTGGTCAGCGGAATCGCGGACGTGGCGCGGGTTCGTACCACCTGGTTCGTCGATCCATGGGGCGTGGTGTTCATCCTCGTGGAAAAGAGCCGGCCCGGACGACCGTACTTTGCGCAATGGGCGTAATGGCCCCGAAGCCCTCGGTCGGGATCATCGGCGCCGGTGCGGGCGGCATCGCGATGGGGATCCAGCTCGCCGACGCGGGCTACGACTTCACGATCTTCGACCGAGCCGACGGATTCGGCGGGACCTGGCGCCACAACACTTTTCCGGGCGCGGCCTGCGACGTCCCGTCCCATCTGTACTCGTATTCCTTTGCACCCAACCCTCGTTGGAGCAAGACCTATGCCAACCAGCCCGAGATCCTTGCCTATCTCGAGCGGGTGGCGGCCGAGCACAAGCTCGCCGGGCACCTGCGGGCCAACACCGCGATCACCACCGCGCGCTGGTCGGACTCGCAGCGCCGCTGGACGCTGACCAGTGCTGACGGCCGACAGCACCACTTCGATGTGGTGGTCAGCGCTGTCGGCATGCTCGATGTGCCGTACATCCCGGACATTGTGGGGGCGAATCGCTTTCGCGGGCGCCGGTTCCATTCCTCCCGCTGGGACCACAGCAAGTCGACGGACGGAGAACGCGTCGCTTCCATCGGCACGGGCGCCAGCGCGATCCAATACGTGCCCGCGATAGCGCGAAAGACCGCCCACCTGACCGTCTTTCAGCGCACCCCGATATGGATCGCGCCGCGATTCGACTTTCCCTTCACCCCCGATCAGCACGAGCTCTTCGAACGCGAGCCCGCCACCGCGCAGAAGCTGCGCGACGAGGCCTTCGACGCTTACGAGTCGGCCAGCTTCGACGTCGACCACCCCCAGACCCTCGAAGCGACCGAGCTGGCCCGCAGTTATCTGGCCCGCAAGGTGACCGACCCCGAGTTGCGGGCGAAGCTGACACCGAACTACCCCGCCGGCTGCAAGCGGCCGCTGATGTCGCGCGAGTGGTACCCCACGTTCGCACTGCCCAACGTCAGCCTGGAAACGACCCCGATCGCCGAACTGACCGAGCGCGGGGTGCGCACCGTTGACGGCGTCGAACACCGCGTCGACACCATCATCTACGGCACCGGGTTCACCGCCGCCGACTACCTGGCCAGCATCGACGTGTACGGAGCCGGCGGCCGCCACCTTCGCGACGACTGGAGTGACGGCGCGGAGGCCTACCTGGGCACGCTGGTCGCCGGGTACCCGAATTTCTTTGTGCTGTATGGCCCCAACACCAACGGCGTCAACTCGATCATCTATATCCACGAGGCGCAGACGACCTTCGTCCGCCACATCCTCGACGTGATGGGCGGCCGCGGGGCGCGCACCGTCGAGGTGACGGCCGCGGCGCAGCGCCGCTACAACGACGAGATCCAGGCCGCGATGGCGGGCAAGGTCTGGCTGGCCTGCACCAACTACTTTCGACATCCCAGCGGAAAGGTGGTCACCCAATTGCCCTACAGGGGCCGGACATTCTTCGAGCGCACTCGCAGCATGGTCGAGGGCGACTATCTGCTACGCCCGTAGCATCCAGGCCGCAGCCCGCTTCGACGGCTTCCTGGTCCGCACGGCCACACCCTACGCCCTCCGTTTCACGGCGGAGGAGAGCGGCAGAAACGTTACGGCAGAACAAGTTTCGCGTTGACGCAAAAGTTTACTGCACCCAGAAATTATCGTGGCGGATGAACCATTCCCGGCGCTCGTCGTCGCTCATATCGGCCAGGGCCCCTAGGCCTTCGAAGTAGGCCTCGCGCGGTGCGCCGGGAGCGAACAGCATCAGAATCGATGCCGGT
>DASTKA010000368.1:0-2957 GCA_035716165.1 Mycobacterium sp.
GACCTTGCGGCGCTGGCCCCGCTCCTTGGGACCTGGTCCGGCCAGGGCTCGGGTAAGTACCCGACCATCCCGTCGTTCGACTATCTCGAAGAAGTCGTGTTCGCCCATGTCGGTAAGCCGTTTCTGACCTACGGGCAGAAAACCAAAGCGGTAGCCGACGGCAAGCCGTTGCACGCCGAAACCGGATTTCTTCGCGTGCCTCAACCCGGTCACATCGAACTGGTTCTCGCGCATCCCAGCGGCATCACCGAAATCGAGGTCGGCACCTACTCGGTCACCGGTGATCTCATCGAGATGCAGATGTCCACCACGGCCGTCGGGCTGACGCCGAGCGCCAAAGAGGTGACGGCCCTTGGCCGTTCCTTCCGCATCGACGGCGACGAGCTGTCCTACACGGTGCAGATGGGCGCGGTGGGGCAACCACTGCAGGATCACCTCGCCGCGGTGCTGCACCGGCAGCGCTGAGCGCTCGCGTGGCTTGCGCGTCAATCCAGTTGTCGCACAACGTTACCCGGCGCAGGGCCGCATCGATCGCGGATCAGGTTGCGCTGCGCTCGTCGGAGCCTATGGCGTTCAGTACGGCGACGCGGGTTCGGGCTGGGCCCGATACGGCCTGCTCGCCGCCACCGGTGCGGAGCAGGTTGCGCAGCCTGGCCTGGTCGTACTCGGCGGGGTCGGTGGAATCGACGAAGCGCTCGACGACGTCGATGAACCGGGCCGGGTCGTCGTGAAAGGGAAAGTGACCGGAGCCTTCGAAGATTTCCAGACGGGAGCCGGGCATCGCGGCATGCGCCATCCGAGCGTGCCGGACCGGGACCACCACATCCTTTGTGCCCCAGACGATCTGCACCGGGATGGCTTCGGTCAAATAACATCGGTCGAGCATGGTGACGATCTGCCCGCGCCAATCCACCACCGCCCGCAGCGTTCGGCTGAAAGCCGCGGACGCTGTCGGTTCGGGCAGGTCGTCGAGGATCCGCAGCACGTCGGGCAGATCGCGGGCCAGGCCAGTGCTGCCCAGCGCCATGCCGAGGACGCGTCCCATGAGCTGAACCGCCGGCAGCACCAGCGGCAGCCGCAGCACCGCGATCGCTTCGCTGCCCATCGGCAGCGACGCCCACCGGAGCACGAAGTTGACATCCTTGGTCACGCCGCCGGCGCCGACCAGGATCAGCCGTTCCACCAGGTGCGGGAATTGGTAGGCGAACTGCATGGCAACTCCGCCACCCAGCGAGTGACCGATGATGGTGACCCGCTCGATGTCGAGCACGCTGAGCAGGTCGCGCATCCCGTTCGCGTAGCCAGCGATCGAGTAATCGGCGCGGGGCTTGTCGGATTGCCCGTGGCCCAGCAGATCCGGGGCGATCACCGTAAACCGCTGGGCGAGCTTGGCCTGCACGGTATTCCACGTGGTGGAGTTGTCGCCGATGCCGTGGATCAGCAGAATTGCCGGCCCGGAACCGGCGATGCGGTAGGCCCGCTTGTAACCGTGGATGGTGCGGAACTCGAGTGTGGGTGCGGTCACTTCACGCACCGGGCGGAGCGTGGCATTGCGCTTCCGCTCGGTCATATCGCCAACCTTGGTGTCGGGCCGGACTAAGGGCGGTCGGGCTAGGGCTACTTGCTACGTGGGTCAGCCGTGATCGTCGTCGTCGAACTTCTTCTCCGCCTGCTGGGCCAGGAATCGCTCGAACTCCGCACCCAGCTCATCGCCGCTAGGCAGATCCTCGTCGTGAGCCAGTAACGATCTGTTCTCCTGAGCGTCAATGAAGGCATCGTACTGGCGCTCCAGCGCGGCCACCACTTGAGCGACCTCCGTGCTCGCCTCGACCTGCTCGTCGACCTTGGCCCGAATGACCTCGGCCGCTTCGGTCAAAGCGGTCAGGGGCAGCTCCAGCGACGCGGTCTTGGCGACCTGCTCGAGCAGCGCCACCGCGGCGGCCGGGTAGTCGGTCTGGGTGAGGTAGTGCGGGACGTGCACGGTGTAACCGACGACGTCATGGCCGTGCTGGCCCATCCGGTATTCCAGCAGGTTGGACGCGCTGCCGGGAACCTGGATCTCCGAGATCCACGGCTGGAAGTTGGCGATCAACTCCGGGTTGTTCGAGTGGGCCGTCATGGTGGTCGGCCGGGTGTGTGGAACCGCCATCGGGACGGTTCCCAAGCCGATGGTCTGGCGCACGCCGAGACGCTCGGCCAGCAGCCGCACCGCGGTGATGAAGCGCTCCCACTTGAGATCTGGCTCCATGCCGGCCAGCAACAGGAACGGGGTGCCGATCGTGTCCCGCATCGCGTAGAGGTTCAGCTCGGGATCTTCGTAGTGGGTGAAGTGATCGGTTTTGAACGTCATCAGTGGCCGCCGCGAGCGGTAGTCCAGCAATTCGTCGATCGCGAACGACGCGACCAGCTCGGTGTCGAGCACCGCCTTGAGATGCGAGGCCGCCAGCTTGATGGCATGACCGGCGTCGGAAAAACCCTCCAGGGCATGCACCAGCACGGGCCCGCGGCCGTCGGACGTCGACAACTGCGGCGCCGGCAGCTCGAGTTCGTACATGCCAGCCTGCCCTGGCTGGTAGCGATCACCCGGGTCTTGGTGGTGAGCCATCTCCGATCGCCTCCTCTCGGGGTCACTCCAGGGTGCCCTACCAAGTGTCCCCCGAATCAGGCGGCACCCATATCGATCAGCGAACTTCGCGTCATGCTTGAAGCTGAAACGCGACAATTCCCAGGCGTAATGCGATGGGGGCGCGTCGGGGTCACCGGCCGACGCGCCAGCAAACTCCGTGGCGCACCGCGAAGTGCGGAAGTCGGCTTGGTGCCCACCGGTCAGGCATGATGAAGGCGATGCGCATTCGAATCCTGATGCTCTGCTCGGTGGTGGGGGTGGCGACGTTGCTGACGTCGTGTCACCGGCCACTCGAGCATTCTTCGGGTGCCCCGGTATCGGCGCCGCGCGT
>DASTKA010000369.1:0-3747 GCA_035716165.1 Mycobacterium sp.
GGTCGCGCTTGTCGGCGAAGTACTGGAACAGGCTGCCCTTGGCGACCCCCGCGCGACGTGCGATGACGTTGAGGCTGCCGCGGGAGAACCCGTGTGCCCCGAACTCCGCCTCCGCGGCTTCGATGATCGCGGCCCGACGAGCGGGATCGACGCGCGCCCAGGTGACCGTTGGCAATGTCCCTCCTCGGGTGAATGACCACTGGTCATTTTACTGTGAGCCAAGCCACAGTCAAGGGGTGCGGCGCCGCTGGTTTGCCCAGTGCCCGGCTGGCCGGGCGCTCGAATCCCCACGCCCGGCTGGGCGGGCGCTCGGTGCGCGGCGAAACGTCACGGCCGCATCCGGTACGCGGCGAAACGTCACGGGCGCATCTGGTAGGCGCCGCTGAGCGGCAGCACGTGTTCCTTCCAGATCTGGTCGTAGCGCGCGGGGTCGTGCACCGGGCGGCGAATCATCCGCAGCGCGAAGCGGGCCTGGTCGTCCGTCGTCGCGGGCTTGTCGGACAGCTCCACGGCGTAGGCGTTGAAGTCGCGGACCAGCACGGCGAAGATCTCGTCGATCAACCCCTCGTCGACGCCCGACAGTCCGGCCTCCTCGAGGATGAGCTGGGCGTAGGGCACGGTGGCGAACAACTGACCGACGGCGAAGGCGAAGTCGATGTCCTTCTGCTGCGCGGCATCCGGGGTGGCGCCGGCCAGCATGTCGGCGAGCACGTCGATCTGCGAGCGCAGCAGCGCGACGTTGGGCAGGTGCCCGAAGCTGTCGAACGGCGCGCGCCAGTCGTGGAAGCGCACCTTGCCCAGGCCGCCGGTGGGACCCTGGTTGAACAGGAAGGTGTCGTCGGCGGCGTCGTCGCGGCGGCCGATCAACGGCAGCGCGCCGTTGGGGGCGAACAGGAAGTTGGGCATGAACTTGCCGAGCAGTCCGATGTTGATGTGCACGGTGCCCTCGAGCCTTGGCAGCAGGCCGATTTCGCGCGTCATCGCCTCGAAGATGGTGTCCTTCTCCACGCCCTTGGCGGCGATGACATCCCACAGCGCGGTGATGACGCGCTCGCCTTCGCTGGTGATCTTCGCCTTGGTGAGCGGGCTGTACAGCAGGTAGCGGCGGTCGTCGACCGACGCGCTGCGCATGTAGTCGCAGGCACGGGTGGCGACCAGCCGCATGGCGACCAGCCGCGCGTAGGCGTCGGTGAGCAGGCGCCGCACGTGGGTGAAGTCGGTGACCACGGTCCCGTACAGGATGCGGTTGGAGGCGTGCGTGACCGCCTCGTACATCGCGTGGGTACACATGCCGACCGCGCCCCAGCCGAGGTTGTACTTGCAGACGTTGACGGTGTTGAGGGCGGCGTGGAAGGCCTCCGGTCCCCGGTGCAGGATGTCGGCCTCGGTCACCGGGTAGTCGCGCAGCGCGTAGTTGGCCACGTAGTTCTGCGAGTTCACCACGTTCTTGATCAGGTCGTAGCGCTCGTGCTGGGAGTCCGCGGCGAAGAACACGTACTCGTCGGTGCCGGCGAACTTGCCGAAGGTGGAGACCATCCGGGCCACGTTGGCGTTGCCGATGTAGTACTTCTCCCCGGTGGCCGTCCAGCCCCCGTCTTTCGGCGTCAGGTTCATGTCGGTCTGGTAGACGTCCGCGCCGTGCGTCTGCTCCGACAGGCCGAAGGCGAAGACCTCGCCCGCCTCGAGCAACGCGGCGGCCTTGCGCTTGGCGTCCTCGTTGGCGCTCATCCAGATCGGGCCCAGGCCCAGCGCGGTGACCTGGAAGGGATACCAGTAGTTGAGCCCGTAGAAGCCGGCGATCTCGGCGAACTCACTGATCCGGTAGGTGTCCCAGCGGCAGTCGTCGGCCCCGTAGGCGCTGGGGGTCAGCAGGGACGCGAAGATGCGTTCGCGCCCGATGTGTTCCAAAAAGTCCGAGTACCACACCCGTTCGTGGTCGTCGGCCTTCAACCGGGCCTTCCCCCGGCTTTCGAAGAAGTCGACCGTCGCGGCCATGATCTCCCCCGAGCGGCGGTCTGGGTACTGGCGTTGCAAGTTGTTGGGATTGAGCAACATGACGTGACTCCCACCGGGTTCTCGACGAAGACGAGGGTGACGGTACTGCACTGGCGCAGCCGCCGGGGCACACCGGAACAAAACGACCCTGTTGGTCACGTGCCGGCCGACCTAGCATCAGTGGCGTGTCAGAACTCAATACCGCTCGCGGCGCCATCGATACCGCCGACCTCGGCGTGACGCTCATGCACGAGCACGTGTTCATCATGACCACCGAGATCGCCCTGAACTACCCCGAAGCCTGGGGCGACGAGGAGCAGCGGGTGGCCGACGCCATCAACCGGCTCAACGAGCTGAAGGCCCGCGGGGTGGACACCATCGTCGACCTCACCGTCATCGGCCTGGGCCGCTACATCCCGCGCATCGCACGGGTGGCGGCGGCGACCGAGCTGAATATCGTTGTGGCGACCGGGCTTTACACCTACAACGACGTGCCGTTCCGGTTCCACTACCAAGGCCCGGGCGCGCCGCTGGACGGACCGGAGATCATGACCGACATGTTCGTCCGCGACATCGAGGAGGGCATCGCCGACACGGGCGTCAAGGCCGGGATCCTCAAGTGCGCCACCGACGAGCCCGGTGTCACGCCCGGCGTCGAGCGGGTGCTGCGCGCGGTGGCGCAGGCGCACAAGCGCACCGGGGTGCCGATCTCCACGCACACCCACGCCGGGCTGCGCCGCGGGCTGGAGCAGCAGCGCATCTTCGAGGAGGAGGGTGTCGACCTGAGCCGGGTGGTGATCGGGCACTCCGGCGACAGCACCGACGTCGGCTACCTCGAGGAGCTCATCGCGGCCGGCTCCTACCTCGGGATGGACCGATTCGGCATCGACCTGATCTCGCCGTTCGAAGACCGGGTCAACATCGTGGCGCAGATGTGCGAGCGCGGGCACGCCGACAAGATGGTGCTCTCGCACGACGCCAACTGCTACTTCGACGCGCTGCCCGAAGATCTGCTGCCGGTGGCGGCGCCCAATTGGCATTACCTGCACATCCACAACGACGTCATCCCGGCGCTCAAAGAGCGCGGCGTCACCGACGAGCAGCTGCACACCATGCTGGTCGACAACCCGCGCCGCATCTTCGAGCGGCAGGGCGCGTATGAGTGAGCCGATCCCGCCGATCGGTTCCCAGATTTCGGCGCTGGCCGCACTCGCGCCCGACGAGCCCGCGGTCACCTGCGACGGGCTGACCCTCACCCGCGCCGAGCTCGACCGTTCGACGAATCGGCTGGCCCGCGCGTATGCCGAGCTCGGCGTGGGCGTCGGGGACTACGTGACCATGGTGCTGCCGAATTCGGTCGAGTGGATCCAGGCCGCGGTGGCGTGCTGGAAGCTGGGCGCGGTCCCCCAGCCGTTGTCCGCGCGATTGCCCGACGCCGAGTTGCAGGGCCTGCTGGAGCTGCGGCCGCCGGCCCTGCTGGTGGGCCGTGAGCATCCCGAGTTCAGCTGTGTGCCAAAGGGTTTCGAACCCGATCCGGCGCTGTCGGACGCCGCGTTACCGGAGGCGGTGTCGCCGGTGTGGAAGGCGATGGGATCCGGTGGCAGCACCGGGCGTCCCAAGCTGATCGAATCCGGTGGCGACAGCCGGATACCGTCGGCCATCGGCTATCCACTGGGCGCCCAGGAGGGCGACACCACCCTGGTGCCGGTGCCGCTGTCGCACAACACCGGCTTCACCACCGCGACGATGGCG
>DASTKA010000370.1:0-4103 GCA_035716165.1 Mycobacterium sp.
CTGTCCCTTGCGACCGACTTGGTAGGCACCCTCCTCGTACCAGATCCGCGGCGCCTTCTCCTTCAGGTCGTCCGGAAAGCGTTGGTAGAAGATGTCATCCGCCAGCGAGATGTGGTTATCGGCCGAGAAGACCACCGTCCCCTGCGGCAGGCCGACGTCGCTGCCCGCGGCGTGGCCGTGCCGATCCTTCGGAGCGCCATAACCTCCGGGCGGGTAGAGCGTGTTTGTTTGAGTCGTCATCATTGACCCTCCGTTCAAATCCGTAGTTTTGATGAGTGGCGAGCTGGGCTACCAGGTCACCGGCAGTTCATATACGCCGTAGGCGAGTCGGTCGTCCTTGAACGGAACCTCTTCGATCGGAATGGCGAGTTGCAGCGTGGGAATGCGCCGGGCCAGCGTGTGGAAGACGATCTGCAGTTCGGCGCGGGCCAGCTGCTGTCCCACGCACTGATGCCGGCCGTAGCCGAAGGCGACATTGCGGTCGGCGCCCGAGCGGTGCAGGTACAGACGGTCCGGTTCGGCGAACGCGTCCGCATCCCAGTTGGCCGGGGCCAGATCGATGATGATGCCCTCGCCGGCACGGATCGTCTCGCCGGCGATGTGGATGTCCTCGAGCGCGACGCGGCGCTGGCCGTTCTGAATGATGCTGAGGTAACGCAGAAGTTCTTCCACCGCGCTGGCGATGACCTTCGGGTCTTCGGCGTCGCGGAGGACCGCCAGCTGACCGGGGTTCTCCAGCAGGGCAAGCACGCCGAGACCGATCATGTTGGAGGTGGTCTCATGCCCGGCGATCAGTAGGCCGGTGGCGAGCTGGGCGGCCTCCTTCACGCTGAGCTCGCCGGCCTTCACCCGCTCGGCGAGGTCGGAAACCGCGTCCTCGGCCGGGTTCTCCATCTTGGCTTCGACCAGCCGGGCCAGATACTTGTTCAGGCTCATCGCGCCCTTGACGGTGTCGTCACCGGTGGCGTAGCGCGCGAGGCCGACGTTGGCGTGGTGCTGGAACATGTCCGCGTCTTCGTAGGGAACGCCCAGCAGCTGGCTGATCACCAGCGAGGGCACCGGCAGCGCCAGTGCGGTGACGATGTCGGCCGGCTGCGGTCCGGCGAGGATCGCGTCGATGTGGTCGTCGGTGATCCGCTGGATGGTCGGGCGCAGATTCTCGACTCGCTTGAATGTGAAGGGCTTCGAGAGCATGCGCCGGAATCGGGTGTGCTCCTCACCGTCGGCGGTGAAGACCGACCGCGGGCGCTTGTGCACCGTGGACAGCATGCCTTCGTTCCAGTGCGGGAATCCGGGCTGGCGGTCGTCGACGCTGACCCGCGAATCTGAAAACAGTTCGCGCACTTCTTCATAGCCTGTGATGAGCCACGGTGTGCTGCCGTCCCAGATCCGGACCCGGGATAGCGGCCTGGCCGCGGCCAGCGCCATGACGTCCGGTGGCGGGGCGAACGGGCAGCGGGGCTCCCTGGCCATCGGGTAGTCCGGGATATCGGAGGTCTGCAGTGTCGCGGTGCTCGTCAATGTGTCTGACATGTCATTCCTCGATGTGGATGGCCAGCGCGGGGCAGGCCGCCGCCGCCCGCCGCGCCCCTTCGGCCTGTTCGGATGTCGGATGGGGATTGAGTAGGACGACGACGCCGTCGTCGTCGCGCTGGTCGAACACCTCGGGCGCGTTCATCACGCAGTTGCCCGACGAAGCGCAAACATCTTGGTCGACAATCACTTTCATTTGCGAGTCCTTACTCGTACGCCGTCACGGGCGCCAGCCACAGGCCCACGATCGCGTCGATGAGCCCGGATGCCGCGGCCCGCCACGAACGGTGCGACGTCACCGCATCCGCGGCAAGCGCGCGTTCACGATCGGCGCAGGTGTGCATCAACAGATTTCGCGCCATGATGTTGCGTTCAAAGTGCACCTCGGCCGGCAGTTCGGGTAGGCAGCGGTTGATGCCCTCGACGACCTGGACCAGCGATCGGGAGCTGAGCGCGCCCTTGACGATGATGTTGTAGTAGGCGGGGTCGGTCATCGCCTGGGCCGCAAATCGCGCGTACCAGGTCGGGTTTCCCAGCTCCTCCAGATGATCGGTGAGCGGACGAACCAAACAGGCCACCCAATCACGCAATTCGGTTGGACCACCGGTGACGAGCAGGTCGGTCACCATCTGCTCGCGCAGCTGGTCGACGGGCCCGCGGTGCTTCTGCTCGATCGCGCGCACCAGGTCGGCCTTGGTGCCGAAGTGGTAACCGACGGCGGCGTTGTTGCCCTGCCCGGCGGCCTCGCTGACCTGCCGGTTGGACACCGCGAACATGCCGTGCTCCGCGTACAGGCGCTCGGCCGCCACCAGGATCGCCTCTTGGGTGGAACTGGCCCGATCGGTGCGTACGGTCCGGCCGGCGGTGGTCATTGGATCAGTCAACCTCGTTTCACGGTTTAAGTCAAGCGATTGATTTAATCCCTGCCGGCGGGTTCTGCGCGACCCGCGGGCTCATCCCTGGCGTTTGTGGGACCGGATCGGCTTGCCGGCCACGGTCCCCCCGTCGACCGGAAGCACCGTCCCGGTGACATAGCGCGAGCGGTCGGTGGCGAAGTACAGCGCCGCCTCGGCGACGTCATCGGGAGTGCCCTCCCGTTTGAGCGGCCGATCCTCCCGCATTGTCTCGCGAATCCGCGCCTCGAACTGTTTCAGTTGTTCGGGGTCCATGCCGGCACCCGACTTCCCCAGGATCGGCGTGGGTATGTTCCCCGGCGCGATGGCATTGACGCGAATCTCGTGATACGCCAACTCGATTGCCGCGGCCTTGGTGAATTGGATGACGGCCGCTTTGGACGCGCGGTAGATCATCACGCCACCGCCGGCCTGAATGCCGCCGATCGAGGTGATGTTGATGATCGATCCGCCGCCATGTTCGGTCATGTGCCGCGCGGCATCTCGGGTACCCGCCATCACGCCCAGCACATTGACTCCCATCACGCGATGGAAATCGGTGAGGTCGTCATCGAGCAGCTTGCGCAGCGGGCTGGAAATCCCGGCATTGTTCACCATGACGTGCAAGCCGCCGAACTTCTCGACGGCACCGGATACCAGCGCTCCAACCTGTTCGGGATCGGAAACGTCGGTCCGCCGGAACACGGCGGCGCTGCCGAGCGAGGCGGCCAGTGCCTCACCCCGGTCGGTCTCGACATCGGCGATGACGACCCGGGCGCCCTCGGCCACAAACCGCTCCACGAGGCCGCGACCGATACCCGAGGCCCCGCCGGTGACGATGGCGACCTTGCCGTCCAATTCGTTAACCACACGACGAGTTAATCGGCGCATGCCGCATTAAGTCAAGCAATTGATTTAAGCGCGTGCAGACCGGTTCCCTGAATTCGGTATTACCGCCCGCTATCCGGGGTTCCGACCGGACGACGTCTGGTCCATGCTGAGTACGCCAGTTCATCGGGAAACTTTGGAAGGCGTGATCATGAAGGTGTTGGTCATTGGCGGCAGCGGCTTGATCGGATCACAGGTCGTCGCAAACCTCACCGAGCTCGGACACGAAGCGGTGCCGGCGTCGCCGAGCACCGGCGTTAACTCCGTGACGGGCGAGGGAGTCGCCGAGGCCGTGTCCGGAGTTCACACGGTTGTGGACGTGTCCAACTCGCCGTCGTGGGCGGACGACGACGTCATGAACTTCTTCACCACCTCAACCCGCAACCTGCTGAACGCGGAGCGGGCCGCGGGCGTGCAGCATCACGTCGCGCTGTCGATCGTGGGAGCGGACCGGGCGACCGAAAGTGGCTACATGCGGGCCAAAGTCGCGCAGGAAAAGGTGATCGTCGAATCGGGATCACCGTATTCGATCGTGCGGGCGACTCAGTTCTTCGAATTCGTTGACGGCATTGCTGATTCGCTGACCGACGGCGATACGGTTCGGGCGCCGAGCGGCGCGTTTCAGCCCATCGCCGCCGCCGATGTCGCCCTCGCCGTGACCCGCGTGGCGACGGGCGATCCGGTCAACGCTGTGATCAACATCGCCGGTCCCGAAAAGCATGGGATGGACGACTTCATCCGCACGCGGTTTGCGGCCACAGGTGATGCGCGCACGGTGGTGACCGATAA
>DASTKA010000371.1:0-2448 GCA_035716165.1 Mycobacterium sp.
GAAATGCGTGGAGTTCTCCGCGGCGCGCCCCGGGATGCTGGGGCTGCAGACGGCGCTGTCGATCGTGGTGCAGACGATGGTGAACCCCGGGCAGTTGACCTGGCGGGACGTGGCCCGGGTGATGAGTGAGAACCCGGCGCGGATCGCGCGCCTGCCCGACCACGGCCGGCCGCTGGAGGTGGGGGAGCCCGCCAACCTCACGGTGGTGGACCCCAGTGCCTCGTGGACCGTCGCCGGGTCGGACCTGGCCAGCCGGTCGGCCAACACGCCCTACGAGGCAATGACCCTGCCCGCGACCGTGACCGCCACGCTGCTGCGCGGCAAGGTAACCGCCCGAGACGGCAAGTCCCCGGCATGAACTCGGGGACGCTGGTGGGATCGCTGATCTTCGCCGCCGTGGTGTTGGTGGTGATCACGGTGGTGATACAGCTGATGATGCGGACCTGGCACCGTCGCTCGCAGCAGCAGGCGGAGTTGATCGGGGCGTTGCCCGACATCCCGGACAACGTGGGGGCGGCGACGATCACCACCCGCGGCCACTATTGCGGTTCGATGATGGCGCCGGGCTGGAACGAGCGGATCGCGGCCGGTGATCTGGGCTACCGCAGCAAAGGGGCGCTGACCCGCTATGCCGGCGGCATCATGGTGGAACGCGTACGGGCTCAACCGATTTGGATTCCGCGGGACTCGATCAAGGGCATTCGTATGGAGCGCAGGATGACGGGCCGGGTGGGGATTTTGGCGATCCGCTGGCGACTGCCCTCGGGCGTCGAGATCGACACCGGTTTCCGGGCGAACCACCGCGGCGATTACGACGGCTGGCTCGAATCGCAACATGAGGAGGGGCGGCGCTAGTGGGTCGCGCCGTCGACGATGCAGAGCGAAGCGATGAGGAGGAGCGGCGCTCGTGAGTAAAGCGCAATTGGTGCTTGAGGACGGCCGCGTCTTCACCGGCTCGCCGTTCGGCAAGGTCGGCCAAACGCTGGGCGAGGCAGTGTTTTCCACCGGCATGTCCGGCTATCAGGAGACGCTGACCGATCCCAGTTACCACCGGCAGATCGTGGTGGCCACCGCGCCGCAGATCGGCAACACCGGCTGGAACGGCGAGGACGCCGAGAGCCGCGGCGACAAGATCTGGGTCGCCGGCTACGCGGTGCGCGACCCGTCGCCGCGCCCGTCCAACTGGCGGGCCACCGGAACCCTGGAGGACGAACTGGTCCGCCAGCACGTCGTGGGGATCGCCGGCATCGACACCCGCGCGGTGGTGCGGCACCTGCGCACCCGCGGCTCGATGAAGGCGGGGGTGTTCTCCGGTGACGCGCTCGCCGATGCGGACGAATTGCTGCAGCGGGTAAGGGGCCAGCAGTCGATGCTGGGCGCCGACCTGGCCGGCGAGGTCAGCACGCCGGACACCTACACCGTGGAACCCGAAGGGTCGCCTCGGTTCACGGTGGCCGCGCTCGATTTGGGGATCAAAACCAACACCCCGCGCAACTTCGCCCGTCGCGGCGTGCGCACCCACGTGCTGACATCCTCGGCGACCTTCGAGCAGATCGCCGACATCAAACCCGACGGGGTGTTCTTGTCCAACGGACCGGGCGATCCCGCCACCGCCGATCACATCGTCGCGGTCACCCGTGAGGTGCTGGGCGCCGGAATCCCGTTGTTCGGCATCTGCTTCGGCAATCAGATCCTGGGCCGGGCGCTCGGACTGTCCACCTACAAGCTGGTGTTCGGTCATCGCGGCATCAACATTCCGGTGATCGACCACGCCACCGGCCGGGTGGCGGTCACGGCGCAGAATCACGGCTTCGCGCTCGAAGGGGAGGCCGGCCAGTCCTTCGACACGCCGTTCGGAAAAGCGATCGTCAGCCACACCTGCGCCAACGACGGGGTGGTCGAAGGCGTCAAACTCGCCGACGGGCAGGCCTTCTCGGTCCAGTACCACCCGGAGGCCGCGGCCGGCCCGCACGACGCGGAGTACCTGTTCGACCAATTCATCGAGCTCATGGCAGGGGAGGGCCGCTAGTGCCACGTCGCACCGACCTCAACCACGTGCTGGTGATCGGCTCCGGGCCGATCGTCATCGGCCAGGCGTGCGAGTTCGACTACTCGGGCACGCAGGCCTGCCGGGTGCTGCGGGCCGAGGGCCTGGAAGTCAGCCTGGTCAACTCCAACCCGGCCACCATCATGACCGACCCGGAGTACGCCGACCACACCTACGTCGAGCCGATCACCGCCGCATTCGTGGAAAAGGTGATCGCCCAGCAGGCCGCGCGCGGCAACAAGATTGACGCGCTGCTGGCCACCCTGGGCGGGCAGACCGCGCTGAACACCGCGGTCGCGCTGTACGAGAACGGGGCGCTGGAGCGCCACGGCGTCGAGCTCATCGGCGCCGACTTCGATGCCATCCAGCGCGGCGAGGACCGGCAGATGTTCAAGGACATC
>DASTKA010000372.1:0-3508 GCA_035716165.1 Mycobacterium sp.
GCGCCGTCACCAACCAATGGGTCAACTCCTACAAGCGACTGGTGGGAGGCGGCGAGGCGCCCACCGCGGCGTCGTGGGGCGCGGCCAACCGGTCCGCCCTGGTGCGGGTGCCGATGTACACCCCGCACAAGACGTCGTCGCGACGCATCGAGGTCCGCAGCCCCGACTCGGCGTGCAACCCGTACCTCGCGTTCGCCGTGTTGCTGGCTGCCGGGTTGCGTGGCGTGGAGAAGGGCTACGTGCTGGGGCCGCAGGCCGAGGACAACGTGTGGGACCTGACCGCCGAGGAACGCATCGCGATGGGATACCGCGAGCTGCCGACGAGCCTGGACAGCGCGCTTCGCGCCATGGAGTCCTCCGAGCTGGTCGCGGAAACCTTGGGGGAGCACGTCTTTGACTTCTTCCTGCGCAACAAGCGCACGGAGTGGGCCAACTACCGCAGCCACGTCACCCCCTACGAGCTGAGCACCTACCTGTCGCTGTAACCCCTATCGAGCGCCGATCAGGCTGGACGCCGCGGGCTTGCGCTACGGTCGTGGTCGTGACCAAACCCGCGACGCAGCGCCCCAGGCTGCCCAGCGTCGGCCGGCTCGGGTTGGTCGATCCGCAAGCGGCCGAACGCATGGCGCAGCTGGGTTGGTACGAGAACGACGACCAGGCCCACGTCGATCTGCTGTGGTCGCTGTCGCGTGCGGCGGATCCCGACGCCGCCCTGCTGGCCCTGGTCCGGCTGTCGGAGAACGCTGACGCCGGGTGGGGCGAGCTCAACGCCGCCCTGCTCGCCGAGCGCCCGCTGCGCGGCCGGCTGTTCGGTGTGCTCGGCTCGTCGCTGGCCCTGGGTGACCACCTCATCGCCCAGCCCCAATCGTGGAAACTGTTGCGCGGCAACGTCAAACTGCCCACCCACGACCAGCTGTGCGACATGTTCACCGAATGCGTCGACGAGGCGCTGGCGGCGCCGGGTTCGGCGATGGTGCGGCTGCGCACCCTGTACCGCGACCGGCTGCTGGTGCTGGCCGCGCTGGATCTGGCCGCGACGGTCGAGGACGAACCGGTGGTCCCCTTCACCGTGGTGGGGGCCCACCTGTCGGACCTGGCCGACGCCGCGCTGGCCGCCGCGCTGCGGGTCGCCGAGCACAGCGTGTGCGGCGACCGGACGCCCCCGCGGCTGGCGGTCATCGCGATGGGCAAATGCGGTGCCCGCGAACTGAACTACGTCAGCGACGTCGACGTCATCTTCGTCGGGGAGCAGGCCGACACGGTCACCACCCGGGTGGCCAGCGAGATGATGCGGCTGGCCTCCGAGGCGTTCTTCCAGGTCGATGCCGGGCTGCGGCCGGAGGGCCGCAGCGGTGAACTAATCCGCACGGTCGAGTCGCACGTCGCCTACTACCAGCGCTGGGCGAAGACGTGGGAGTTCCAGGCGCTGCTGAAAGCCCGTGCGGCGGTGGGCGACACGGAGCTCGGGCAGCGCTACCTGGACGCCCTGATGCCGATGGTCTGGGTCGCCTGCGAGCGTGAGGACTTCGTGGTCGAGGTGCAGGCCATGCGCCGCCGGGTCGAGCAACTGGTGCCCGCCGAGGTCCGCGGCCGTGAGATCAAGCTCGGCAGCGGGGGTTTACGCGACGTGGAATTCGCCGTGCAGCTGCTGCAGTTGGTGCACGGCCGCGGCGACGACTCGTTGCATGTGGCGTCGACCGTGGACGCGCTGGCCGCGCTGGGCCAGGGCGGCTACATCGGGCGCGAGGACGCGGCCAACCTCACCGCCTCCTACGAGTTCCTCCGGCTGCTCGAGCACCGGTTGCAGCTGCAACGCCTCAAGCGCACCCACCTGCTGCCCGAGGCCGACGACGAGGAAGCGGTGCGCTGGCTGGCGCGAGCCGCCCACATCCGGCCGGACGGACGCCACGACGCCGCCGGGGTGCTGCGCGAGGAGCTGCGGCACCAGAACCTGCGGGTGTCCCAGCTGCACGCCAAGCTCTTCTATCAGCCGCTGCTGGAATCGATCGGCCCGGCCGGGCTGGAGATCGCGCACGGCATGACCTCCGAAGCCGCCGAGCGCCAGCTTGCGGCGCTGGGCTACGAGGGCCCGCAGACCGCGCTGAAGCACATGGCGGCCCTGGTCAACCAGAGCGGCCGGCGCGGCCGGGTGCAGTCGGTCCTGCTGCCCAGGCTGCTGAACTGGATGTCGTACACGCCGGATCCCGACCGCGGGCTGCTGGCCTACCGGCGGCTGTCCGAGGCGCTGTCCGGCGAAACCTGGTATCTGGCCACCCTGCGCGATAAGCCCGCCGTGGCCCGGCGGCTCATGCATGTGCTCGGGACTTCGGCGTACGTGCCGGACCTGCTGATGCGCGCACCCCGGGTGATTCAGGATTACGGCGACGGGCCGTCCGGGCCGAGGCTGCTCGAGACCGAGCCCGCCGCGGTGGCGCGCGCGCTGGTCGCCGCGGCCGGCCGCCACTCCGACCCGGTGCGGGCGATCGCCGCGGCGCGCACCCTGCGCCGTCGCGAGCTGGCCCGCATCGCATCCGCCGACCTGCTCGGCATGCTCGAGGTCACCGACGTGTGCGAGGCGCTGACCTCGGTTTGGGTGGCCGTGTTGCAGGCGGCGCTGGAGGCGATGATCCGGGCCAACCTGCCCGAGACCGGCCGGGCTCCGGCGGCCATCGCGGTCATCGGCATGGGCCGGCTGGGCGGCGCCGAGTTGGGCTACGGGTCCGACGCCGACGTGATGTTCGTCTGCGAACCGGCGCCGGGCGTCGAGGATTCCGCGGCGGTGCGCTGGGCGACGGGCGTCGCCGAACAGGTGCGGGCACTGTTGGGGACGCCCAGCGTCGACCCGCCGCTGGAGGTCGATGCCAACCTGCGGCCCGAGGGCCGCCAGGGCCCACTGGTGCGCACGCTGGCGTCGTACGCCGCCTACTACGAGCAGTGGGCGCAGCCTTGGGAGGTCCAGGCGCTGCTGCGTGCGCACTCGGTGGCCGGCGACGCGGAGCTGGGGCAGCGTTTCCTGCTCATGGCCGACAAGACGCGGTATCCGCCCGATGGGGTGTCCAGCGAGGCGATGCAGGAGATCCGGCGCATCAAGGCCCGCGTCGATTCCGAGCGGTTGCCGCGCGGCGCGGACCCCAACACGCACACCAAGCTGGGCCGCGGGGGACTGGCCGACGTCGAATGGACCGTGCAGCTGCTGCAGCTGCGGCACGCCCACGAGATTCCCGCGCTGCACAACACGTCGACGCTGCAGTGCCTGGACGCGATCGCCGCGGCCGACCTGGTACCCGCCGACGAGGTGGAGCTGCTGCGGCAGGCCTGGCTGACCGCGACCCGGGCCCGCAATGCGCTGGTGCTGGTCCGCGGTAAGCCCACCGACCAGCTGCCGGGGCCCGGGCGTCAGCTCAACGCCGTCGCCGTGGCCGCTGGCTGGCCGACCGATGAGGGCGGGGAGTTCCTGGACAACTATCTGCGGGTGACGCGACGAGCAAAGGCGGTTGTGCGCAAGGTG
>DASTKA010000373.1:0-2949 GCA_035716165.1 Mycobacterium sp.
CCACGAACGACGTGCGGCGCCCCGTGCCCAGCAAAAGCTCTAAGCTGGCAGGGTGACCGGCGACGTGACCGGGTGGGTGCCCGATGTCCTCCCCGGTTATCAGCAGCGAACCATCGCTCTGGGGTCCGATCCGGCCGGTGAGGGCGACATCGTCGCGACCCTGATCCGTCGCGGACCCGCGCCTCGGCAGTCGGGGTGCCAGACGGCGGCCGGCGGGCATGCGGTGCTGGCGGTCCACGGCTACACCGACTACTTCTTCCACACCGAACTGGCCGATCATTTCGCGGCTCGTGGCTTCACTTTCTACGCGCTGGACCTCCACAAGTGCGGCCGGTCGCGGCGCGACGGCCAGACACCGCACTTCATCACCGACCTCACCAACTACGAGACAGAACTCGATCGGGCGCTGGCCGCCATCGCCGCGGAACACGGCCAAGTGCTGGTGTACGGGCATTCCGCGGGTGGGCTCATCGTGTCGTTGTGGCTGGACCGGTTGCGCCGGCGAGACCCGGCCGCGCACGCCGCCGTCAGCGGCCTGGTGCTCAACAGCCCGTTCTTGGAGCTGCCCGGCCCGCCCATGCTGCGGCATTCCGTGACGCTGGCGCTGATCGCAGGCCTGTCTCGGGTGCGGTCCAAGGGCGTGGCCCGGTCGCCGGGCGAGGGCGGTTACGGCACCACGTTGCACCGCGACTATGGCGGGGAATTCGACTACGACCTGCAGTGGAAACCCGTTGGCGGCTTCCCCATCACGTTCGGCTGGCTGCACGCCATCCGCCGCGGCCAGGCCCGACTGCACCGCGGCCTGGACGTCGGCGTGCCGAACCTGATCTTGCGCTCGGATCACAGCGTGCCCGAAGGCACCGATCCCACCGCCATGCAGTGCGGCGACGCGGTCCTCGACGTCAACCAGATCGCCCGGTGGGCCGGCTGTGTCGGCAACCGCGGCACCGTCGTTCCGGTGCCCGACGCCAAACACGATGTGTTCCTGTCGCTGCAGGGGCCGCGCGAAGTCGCCTATCGGGAACTGGACCTCTGGCTGGACAACTACCTGCGCAGCAACGCCCCGGCAGCGCTGGGAAAGGGGTGACAGCTTGGAGACTTACGACGTCGCGATCATCGGAACCGGTTCGGGCAACAGCATTCTCAATGACCGCTTCGCCGAAAAGCGAGTGGCGATCTGCGAACAGGGCACCTTCGGCGGCACCTGCCTGAACGTCGGATGCATCCCGACCAAGATGTTCGTCTACGCCGCCGAGGTGGCCCGGACGATCCGGCATGCGGCGCGCTTCGGCATCGACGCGCGCATCGACCGGGTGCGCTGGGATGACATCGTCTCGCGCGTCTTCGGGCGCATCGATCCGATCGGGGTGGGCGGTGAGGACCATCGAAGCGCAGCACCCAACATCGACGTGTACAAACAGCACACCCGATTCGGTGCGGTGCAGGCTGACGGGCGCTACCTGCTGCGCACCGATGCCGGCGACGAGTTCACCGCCGATCAGGTGGTGATCGCGGCGGGGGCACGGGCCGTGGTTCCCCCGGCGATCCTCGACTGCGGCGCCCGCTACTACACCAGCGACACGATCATGCGGATGCCCGAATTGCCAGAGCATCTGATGATCGTCGGAGGCGGTTTCGTCGCGGCCGAATTCGCCCACATCTTCTCCTCGCTGGGCTCGCAAGTCAGCCTGGTGGTGCGGGGCTCCACACTGCTGCGGCATCTCGACGACGTCGTCGGCGAGCGCTTCACCCGCATCGCGTCGAGCAAATGGGAACTGCACACCCACCGAAACGTCGTGGGCGCCGAAAATCAAGGTTCGGGCGTCGCGGTGCAACTCGACGACGGCCGCACCGTGCACGCCGACGCGCTGCTGGTGGCGACCGGCCGGGTGTCCAACGCCGATCAACTCGATCTCGATCAGGCCGGCGTCGCCGTCGAGGACGGCCGGGTGGCGGTGGATCAGTACCAGCGGACCACGGCGCGCGGGGTTTTCGCCCTCGGCGACGTCTCGTCGCCGTACGAGCTCAAGCACGTGGCCAACCACGAGGCGCGCGTGGTGCAGCACAACCTGTTCTGCGACTGGGACGACACCGAGGCGATGGCCGTCACCGATCATCGCTACGTGCCCTCGGCGGTGTTCACCGATCCGCAGGTCGCCAGCGTAGGGCTGACCGAAAACCAGGCCATCGCACAGGGTTTCAAGATATCGGTGAAAATCCAGGACTACGGCGACGTCGCGTACGGCTGGGCGTCGGAGGACACCACCGGGATCGTCAAGCTCGTCGCCGAACGCGGCTCGGGGCGCCTGCTGGGCGCGCACATCATGGGCCCTCAGGCATCGTCGATCATCCAGCCGCTGATCCAGGCGATGAGCTTCGGGCTCACCGCGCCGCAGATGGCCCGCGGGCAGTACTGGATCCACCCGGCGCTGCCAGAAGTGGTGGAGAACGCGCTGCTGGGTCTGGCTTAACGCCGGCGCGCCCGCGCGGCGGGCTCGTCGTCCTGACACTGCGGGCACAGACCGTGCAGCGTCAGTCCGGCCGCCTCGGAGAGCGCGAATGAACTGCCCGCCATCGCATGCTCGAGCGCCGAACTCAGCTGCCGGGCGGGCACCTCGATGATGGTGCCGCAGTTCGTACATACCGCGTGATGGTGCGGCGCGGTGGCCAGTCCATAGGTCGTCACGCCGCCCCCGAGGGTCAGCGCATGCAGCACCCCCTGCTCGACCAGGGTGGTCACCGTGCGATAGACGGTCGCCACGTCGGGCGCATGGGCGCCCGGCGGCAGGCACTCGCGCACCCGCCGGCAGATTTCGGCGACCGGCAGGTGCCCGTTGACGGGCTCCAGCACCGCCAGCACCTGGATCCGTGAAGCCATCCGCCGCAGCCCCCGGGCGCGCAGCAAATCGCCGATCCTCTCGGTGACCGACGCATCCAGTGCCGACGGCT
>DASTKA010000374.1:0-11467 GCA_035716165.1 Mycobacterium sp.
GCGGGGTATCCGCATTACTAGCGTGGTGGCTGACCAGTCGCGCGTCCATGAGCCCTCGTCAGGAGCAGCGGAAACATGAGCCCCCAGCCAGGAACCACAGATGGACCGGAGCGTCGTCACCAGGTCGTCATCATCGGCTCCGGATTCGGCGGTCTGAACGCGGCCAAAAAACTCAAGCACGCCAACGTCGACATCAAACTAATCGCCCGTACCACTCACCACCTCTTCCAGCCGTTGCTGTACCAAGTGGCGACGGGCATTGTGTCCGAAGGCGATATCGCGCCGCCCACCCGCGTCGTGCTGCGCAGGCAGCGCAACGTTCAGGTGCTGCTCGGTGACGTCACCCATATCGATTTGGAGGGCAAGTTCGTGGTGTCCGACCTGCTCGGGCACACCTACGACACCCCCTACGACAGCCTCATCATCGCCGCCGGCGCCGGCCAGTCCTATTTCGGCAACGACCATTTCGCCGAGTTCGCGCCCGGCATGAAGTCGATCGACGACGCGCTCGAGGTGCGGGGCCGGATCCTGAGCGCGTTCGAACAGGCCGAGCGGTCACGTGATCCGGAACGGCGCGCCAAACTGCTGACGTTCACCGTCATCGGGGCCGGACCCACCGGCGTCGAAATGGCCGGGCAGATCGCGGAATTGGCGTCCTACACGCTGAAGGGCTCCTTCCGGCACATCGACCCGACGAAGGCGCGGGTGATCCTGCTCGATGCCGCACCCGCCGTGCTGCCGCCCTTCGGCGAGAAGTTGGGTAAGCGCGCGGCTGACCGACTGGAAAAGATGGGCGTGGAGATCCAGCTCGGTGCGATGGTCACCGATGTCGACCGCAACGGCATCACCGTCAAGGATTCCGACGGCACCATCCGGCGCATCGAATCGGCATGCAAGGTTTGGTCGGCAGGCGTGTCGGCCAGCCCGTTGGGACGCGACCTAGCCGATCAGTCGTCCGTGGAACTGGACCGGGCGGGCCGCGTCAAGGTGCTGCCCGACCTGTCGGTCCCCGGCCACCCGAACGTGTTCGTCATCGGCGACCTGGCCGCCGTAGAAGGCGTGCCGGGCGTGGCGCAGGGTGCCATCCAGGGCGCCAAGTACGTCGCCAGCGCCATCAAGGCCGAACTCGGCGGCGCCAACCCGGCTGAACGGGAGCCGTTCCAGTACTTCGACAAGGGCTCGATGGCCACGGTGTCGCGGTTCTCCGCGGTCGCCAAGATCGGTCCGGTCGAGTTCAGCGGCTTGTTCGCCTGGTTCGCGTGGCTGGTCCTGCACCTGGTGTACCTGGTCGGCTTCAAGACCAAGATCAGCACGTTGCTGTCCTGGACGGTGACGTTCCTGAGCACGCGCCGCGGCCAGCTCACCATTACCGAGCAGCAGGCGTTTGCCCGGACCCGGCTCGAACAGTTGGCGGTGGCGGCTGCCGAGGCCAGACGGCCGGCGGCCAGGCGGGCCAGCTAGCAGGTTGGCAGGCCAACGCCTGAACGAAATTCCAATCAGGTTGCAGGCCAGCGTAATTCGCAGATAGCCGACCGACTCGTCCGCCCGATCAGCGGACTTCGAGATTCTGCAGTCGCACCTGACCGCGGGCGACGACGCGCTCGTCGCTGTCGGTGATGGTGACCAACCACAACTGTTGGCTCCGGCCGCGGTGGATCGGTTCGGCGGTGCCGTACACCATTCCCGAGCCGATGGAGCGCAAAAAGTCGGTGTTGTTGTTGACGCCCACCACATTTCCGCCGCCGCGGGTGGCCAGCCAGGTGTAGGCGGCCACGCTCGCCATGCTTTCGACCATCGAGCAGTAAACGCCGCCGTGCACCAGACCCATCGGCTGCAGCAGCTTGGGTGTGACCTCGAGCTGGGCGCGTGCGCCGTCGGGGCTGAGTTCGGTGAATTGCAGCCCGATCTCGCGGTCGAAGGGTGCGGCGAAGTCCGGCGGGAGGATCGTTTTCTGCGGCTCTGACACGTCCATGTGTCTACACCATGGCTCCGAAAGCATGCTCGCAGCGCGATTCTGACCGGGAAGACGGCTGAGCCCCGTGCGATGAAGGCACGGGGCTCGCCGATCGAGTAGACCGGGGGTCGCTGCAGCCCTCAGGACTCTCACGCGGTCCGTTATCGCTCGACTCGGTCAGCATAGGCAAGGCTGCCCTAACTACGCAAGCGGTATTGTTGTCTCGAACGCGCCAGGCGCGCACGGCGGCCGACACAGTGATTTGTCGGCCTTCGGTACGACCGTCGGTAGTAAGCCGGAGTACGCTGGTTTCGACGCTCAGGAGATGAACGAACTATGGCCAAACTGACCCGGCTGGGGGATCTAGAACGGGCCGTCATGGACCATCTGTGGTCCACGCCCGAGCCTCAGACTGTTCGCCAGGTCCATGAGGCGCTGTCGGCGCAGCGCGATCTCGCGTACACCACGATCATGACCGTGCTGCAGCGGCTGGCCAAGAAGAACCTGGTCTCTCAGATCCGCGACGACCGGGCACACCGCTACGCGCCGGTCCACGGTCGCGACGAGCTGGTCGCCGGTCTCATGGTCGACGCGCTGGCCCAGGCGGAAGATTCCGGTGGCCGGCAGGCAGCGCTGGTGCACTTCGTCGAGCGTGTCGGCGCCGACGAGGCGGAGGCGCTTCGGCGCGCACTCGCTGAATTGGAAGCCAATCCACGCAATGACCCGCCATCTGCTGGCGCTGCACCGGAGGCCTGAGGGACACTTACAGTGTGTCCGCGCTGGCTTTCACCATTCTCGCGGTGCTGCTGACCGGCCCCGTGCCGGCGATGTTGGCACGCGCGCGCTGGCCCTTGCGCGCTCCCCGCGCCGCGATGGTGCTCTGGCAAGCCGTTGCGCTGGCCGCGGTACTGTCGGCGTTCAGCGCCGGCATCGCGATCGCCACCCGACTGCTGATGCCCGGTCGCGACGGGCGGCCGACAACCAGCATCGTCGGCGCCGCCGATCGGCTCGGCTGGCCCCTGTGGGCGGTCTACATCAGCGTTTTCGCCCTGACCGTGCTGGTCGGCGCCCGGCTGATGGTCGCCGTGGTCCGGGTGGCCATCGCCAACCGGAAACGACGGGCTCACCACCGCATGGTGGTCGACCTGGTCGGAGTCGGCCATGGCGCGGCGCTGTCGCAGCCTTGCGCCCGCACGCGGGATCTTCGGGTGCTGGACGTCCCGCAACCGCTCGCCTACTGCCTGCCCGGCGTGCGCAGCCGCGTGGTGGTCAGCGAGGGAACGCTGACCACACTCGCCGACCCCGAAGTGGAGGCGATCCTCACCCACGAGCGCGCCCATCTCCGCGCGCGGCACGACCTGGTGCTGGAGGCCTTCACGGCCGTACACGCGGCCTTCCCACGGCTCGTCCGCAGCGCCAACGCCCTGGGCGCGGTCCAGCTTCTGGTCGAGCTGCTCGCCGACGACGCGGCCGTCCGCGCCGCGGGTCGCGCTCCCCTGGCCCGGGCGCTGGTCGCCTGCGCATCGGGGCGGGCGCCGTCGGGCGCCCTCGCGGCGGGCGGCCCCAGCACGGTGCTCCGGGTGCGCCGGCTGGGCGGACGCGGCAACAGCCCGTTTCTGTCAGCAGCCGCATACCTGGCCGCGGCTGAGGTGTTCGTGGTGCCCACGGTCGCGCTGGCTGTCCCGTGGCTCACCGAGCTGAAACGCCTGTTCAACCTCTGACGTCGCCGAGAGCCGATCACCCCGGGCGCTCAACTGTTCGCTGTGCCACAGTGTCACGGAAAGCTTTTGGTGAAAGTTCTCCAACTCGAGAGGCGAAAAGATGAGTCCGTCGAATTCCACGACCGGCACCGCGCAGATCGGCGTCACCGGGCTGGCCGTGATGGGGTCGAACCTCGCCCGCAACTTCGCCCACCACGGCTACACCGTGGCGCTGCACAACCGGTCGATCGCCAAGACCGACGCGCTGCTCAAGGAGCACGGCGACGAGGGCAACTTCGTGCGCTCGGAGAC
Organism: Mycobacterium sp.; assembly: GCA_035716165.1. Taxonomy (GTDB): domain Bacteria; phylum Actinomycetota; class Actinomycetes; order Mycobacteriales; family Mycobacteriaceae; genus Mycobacterium. The sequence goes on from DASTKA010000374.1 coordinate 3,967, forward strand.
GATCGAGGAGTTCCTTGACGCGCTGGAGAAGCCGCGGCGGGTGATCATCATGGTCAAGGCCGGTGACCCCACCGACGCCGTCATCAACGAGCTCGCCGACGCCATGGAAGAAGGCGACATCATCATCGACGGCGGCAACGCGCTCTACACCGACACGATCCGCCGGGAGAAGGCGATCCGGGAGCGCGGCCTGCACTTCGTCGGCGCCGGCATCTCCGGCGGTGAGGAGGGCGCGCTGAACGGGCCGTCGATCATGCCGGGCGGACCGGCCGAGTCATATACCTCGCTGGGCCCGCTGCTCGAGGAGATCTCCGCGCACGTCGACGGCGTGCCGTGCTGCACCCACATCGGCCCCGACGGCGCCGGCCACTTCGTCAAGATGGTGCACAACGGCATCGAGTACTCCGACATGCAGCTCATCGGCGAGGCCTACCAGTTGCTGCGCGACGGTCTCGGCAAGACCGCCCCCGAAATCGCCGACGTGTTCGCCGAATGGAACAAGGGCGACCTGGACAGCTTCCTGATCGAGATCACCGCACAGGTGCTGCGCCAGATCGATGCCAAGACCGGCAAGCCGCTGGTGGACCTCATCCTCGACGAGGCCGAGCAGAAGGGCACCGGCCGCTGGACCGTGAAGTCGGCCCTGGACCTCGGTGTGCCGGTGACCGGTATCGCCGAGGCCGTCTTCGCCCGCGCGCTGTCGGGTTCGGTGCCGCAGCGCAAGGCGACCACCGGCCTGGCGTCCGGTCAGCTGGGTGAGAAGCCAAGCGACGCAGCACAATTCATCGACGACGTGAGCAAGGCGCTGTACGCGTCGAAGATCATCGCCTACGCCCAGGGCTTCAACCAGATCCAGGCCGGCAGCGCCGAATACGACTGGGGCATCACCCCCGGTGACATGGCGACGATCTGGCGCGGCGGCTGCATCATCCGCGCGAAGTTCCTCAACCGCATCAAGGAGGCGTTCGACTCCGACGCCGACCTGCCGTCCTTGATCGTCGCGCCCTACTTCCGCAGCGCCATCGAGGAATCCATCGACAGCTGGCGCCGCGTCGTGGTGAAGGCCACCGAGCTCGGCATCCCGATCCCCGGCTTCGCCTCGGCGCTGTCCTACTACGACGCGCTGCGCACCGAACGGCTGCCCGCCGCGCTCACCCAGGGCTTGCGAGACTTCTTCGGCGCACACACCTACGGCCGGATCGATGAAGACCCGGACAAGCGCTTCCACACACTGTGGAGCGGAGACCGCACCGAAGTGCCCGCGTAGGCGGGCGACACCAGAGGGCGTAAAGGGGGCTTGAGTTGGTGGGGCGACGGCGATGAGGTTTCTCGACGGGCACAGGCCCGCATACGACTTGACCTACAACGACGTGTTCGTGATGCCGAACCGCTCGGAGGTCGCGTCACGCTTTGACGTCGACCTGTCCACCGGTGACGGCTCGGGCACGACGATCCCGGTCGTCGTCGCCAACATGACCGCGGTGGCGGGGCGGCGAATGGCCGAAACCGTCGCGCGGCGCGGCGGACTCGTCATCTTGCCGCAGGATCTCCCGATCACCGCGGTGCAGCAGACCGTGGAGTTCGTCAAGAGCCGCGACCTGGTGCTGGACACCCCGGTGGTACTCGGGCCCGACGACTCGGTGTCCGACGCCACGGCGCTGATCCACAAGCGCGCACACGGTGTCGCCGTGGTCACCTTCGAGGGCCGTCCGCTCGGACTGGTGAGCGAATCGTCGTGCCTGGGCGTGGATCGCTTCACCCGGGTGCGCGATGTCGCGATCACCGATTTCGTCAGCGCCCCGGTGGGAACCGAACCGCGCAAGGTGTTCGATCTGCTCGAGCAGTCTCCCATCGGTGTCGCGGTCGTCACGAACGCCGACGGCACGCTGGCCGGCGTGCTGACCCGCACCGGTGCTATCCGCGCGGGCCTGTACACCCCGGCGGTCGACGCCCGCGGCCGGCTGCGGGTGGGCGCCGCGGTCGGCATCAACGGCGACGTCGGAGCCAAGGCGCGGTCGCTGGTCGAGGCCGGCATCGACCTGTTGGTCATCGACACGGCGCACGGGCATCAGGTCAAGACGATCGAGGCGATCCGGACGGTCGCGGAGCAGCAGCTGGGTGTGCCGCTGGCCGCCGGCAACGTCGTCTCGGCGGAGGGCACCCGCGATCTGCTGGGCGCCGGGGCGAACATCGTCAAGGTCGGCGTCGGACCGGGTGCGATGTGCACCACGCGGATGATGACCGGTGTCGGGCGCCCGCAATTCTCCGCCGTTGTCGAATGCGCCTCGGCGGCAAGGGAATCGGGTGGACACGTATGGGCTGACGGCGGCGTCCGGCACCCGCGGGACGTGGCACTGGCGCTGGCCGCCGGGGCGTCCAACGTGATGATCGGGTCCTGGTTCGCCGGCACCTACGAGTCGCCCGGGGACCTGATGCGCGACCGCGACGACCAGCCGTACAAGGAGAGCTACGGCATGGCCTCCAAACGGGCGGTGGTCGCGCGCAGCGGGGCGGACACCGCGTTCGACCGGGCCCGCAAAGCGCTGTTCGAGGAAGGCATTTCGGCGTCCCGGATGGGGCTGGATCCGGTTCGCGGCGGTGTCGAGGATCTGCTCGACCACATCACCTCCGGCGTGCGCAGCACCTGCACCTATGTGGGTGCCGCCAATCTCGCGCAGCTGTACGAGCGGGTCGTGGTCGGGGTGCAGTCCACCGCGGGCTTCGCCGAGGGGCATCCGCTACCGCAGGGGTGGTGAGAGCGGACCGGGCTAGCATTAGACAGCAAAGATGGAAGCAACCGCGACCGCTCGGCCACCAGGCAGCGAAAGGATCGACGTGCCGCAGGCACCTGTGCAGGCCATTGGCTTGCGGGCGCACGGGCCGTCGGACGAACCGCCCGACGCGGAGCCTCCCCCGGCGCGGTTGCCGCTCAGCAGAGCGGTCCCATCGGGGCGGCACAGTTCATGAACGTCACCGTCACCGTGATCAGCGTTGTGGCGATCGCGGTGCTCATCTTCGGCAACGCCGTCTTCGTCGCCGCGGAGTTTTCGCTGACCACCTTGGACCGCAGCGCCGTGGAAGCCAACGCACGAGGCGGTGGACGCCGCGACCGATGGATCCGCCGCGCTCACCACCGGCTGTCGTTCCAGCTGTCCGGCGCCCAGTTGGGCATCTCGGCCACCACGCTGGCGGCCGGTTACCTGACCGATCCGATGGTGCACGACTTGCCCCACCCGTGGCTGGATGCGATCGGCATACCCGACAACGTCGGCGACGCGATCATGGCCTTCCTGGTGCTGGTCATCGTGACCTCGGTGTCGATGGTGTTCGGCGAGCTCGTCCCCAAATACCTTGCGGTGGCCCGGCCGCTCTCGACCGCTCGCGCCGTTGTGGGCCCTCAGCTGCTGTTCTCGCTGCTGCTCACGCCGGCGATCCGGCTGACCAACGGCGCGGCCAACTGGATCGTGCGCCGACTGGGCGTCGAGCCGGCCGAGGAGTTGCGGTCGGCTCGCTCGCCGCAAGAGCTGTTGTCGCTGGTGCGTTCCTCGGCGCGCAGCGGCGCCCTCGACGCCGCCACGGCCGCCCTGGTGCGGCGATCGCTGCAATTCGGCACCCTGAGCGCCGAGGAACTGATGACGCCCCGGTCCAAGATCGTGGCGCTGCAGACCGACGATACGGTCGCCGACCTGGTGACCGCGGCCGCCGAATCCGGATTCTCCCGCTTCCCCATCGTCGACGGTGACCTCGACGAGACGGTCGGCATCGTGCACGTCAAGCAGGTGTTCGCCATCCCGCGGGCCGACCGTGCCCATACGCGGCTGATCACGGTGGCCCAACCCGTCCCGAACGTGCCGTCGACCCTGGACGGCGACGCGGTGATGGCCGAGATCCGGGCCAACCCCCTGCAAACCGCGCTGGTAGTCGACGAATACGGCGGCACCGCCGGCATGGTGACCGTCGAGGACCTGATCGAAGAGATCGTCGGCGATGTCCGCGATGAGCACGACGACGCGACGCCAGATGTCGTGCCCGCCGGCAGCGGCTGGCGCGTCTCTGGCCTGCTGCGCATCGACGAGGTGGCCGTCGCCACCGGTTTTCGGGCGCCGGAAGGACCCTACGAGACCATCGGCGGCCTGGTACTGCGCGAGATCGGTCATATCCCGGTGGCCGGTGACACGGTCAAGCTGCCCGCGCTGGACGCCGACGGCTTACTGGACGCGGTGACGCGCTGGCAGGCGACGGTCATCCGGATGGACGGGCGCCGGATCGACCTGCTCGAATTGATCGAACTCACCAGCCACGACGAGGTCGCCGCCACCGGGGGGCACACATGAGCGACGCCATGGGCCTGCTGCTGGCCTGCCTGCTGATCGGGGTGAACGCGTTCTTCGTCGGGGCGGAGTTCTCGCTGATCTCGGCGCGCCGCGACCGCCTCGAAGCCCTGGCCGAACAGGGCCGGGCGGCCGCGGTCACCGTCATCCGCGCGGGCGAGCAACTGCCGTCAATGCTGGCCGGCGCCCAGTTGGGCATCACGGCCGCGTCCTTGCTGCTCGGGCGGATCGGCGAGTCGCCGGTGTCCAATTTGCTCCGAACGGCGTTGGGCCTCACCGGAATTCACCCGGCACTGCTGCACACGCTGTCGTTCGCGATCGCGCTGGCGATCGTGGTGACGCTGCACGTGCTGCTGGGCGAGATGGTGCCGAAGAACATCGCACTGGCCGGCCCGGAGCGCACCGCGATGCTGCTCGTCCCCCCGTATCTGGCCTACGTGCGGGCCGCCCGGCCGTTCATCGTGTTCTACAACAAGTGCGCCAGCGCGGTGGTCCGTGCGTTCGGGGTCGAACCCAAGGACGAGCTGGAGATCACAGTCTCCCCCGTCGAGCTGAACGAGATGATCGCCGAATCCGAGTCCGAAGGCCTGCTGGACCGCGAGGAACGCACCCGGCTCACCCGGGCGCTGCAGCTTCGCCACCGCGTCGTCGGTGACGTGGCGGTCCCCCTCAGCGCGGTGCACGCCGTACCGGTGGCCGCGGCGGGGTCGGGTCCGACGGTGGGGGCGGTCGAACACGCGTTGGCCCAGACCGGTTACTCCCGGTTCCCGGTGGTCAGCGTCGGCGGCACCTTCCTCGGATACCTGCACATCAAAGACGTGCTGACGCTCGACGACGATCCGCGGACGGTGATCGACCTGGCGATGGTGCGGCCGCTGCCGCGGCTGTCCCGATCGCTGCCGCTGGCCGATGCCCTGTCCCGGATGCGCCGCAGCAACAGCCACCTGGCGTTGGTGACCGACGGAAGCGGCGTGGTGGTGGCGATGGTGGCGATGGAAGACCTGGTTGAAGACCTCGTCGGGACCATGCGCGAGGCGTAGGACACTGGCTGGCCAGACCGACTACGCGCAGCCCGTATGATCTGTCACGGCTACCAGTCAAGAAGGTGCTGGAGGGCACACGGGACCGCTGGCGCGCGGAACATGCGTTGCTGGACACAGATCCCGGTACTCGTCGCAGCGTCGTTCTCGGGGCTGTCAGCGTGGCCTGACCTGCGGCTGCCGGGTCGGGCGAATAACGCTCGCCACGCTGCGCTCGGTAGTCTTGTGACATAGCCAATCCGGTCCGACGACGGCCCGGTGCGGCCCATGACGGAGGAGAATCATGACTGATCGCGTGTCGGCGGGGAACTTGCGCGTCGCCCGAGTGCTCTACGACTTCGTGAACAACGAGGCGTTGCCCGGCACCGACATCGACCCGGACAGTTTCTGGGCGGGTGTCGACAAGGTCGTCACCGACCTCACCCCCAAGAACCAGGATCTGTTGCGCCGGCGTGACGAGCTGCAGGCCCAGATCGACAGGTGGCACCGGAACCGCGTCATCGCGCCCGTCGACGTCGACGAGTACCGCGAGTTCCTCACCGAAATCGGTTATCTGCTACCCGAACCGGCCGACTTCACCATCACGACCTCAGGCGTCGACGACGAGATCACCTCGACCGCGGGCCCACAGCTGGTGGTGCCGGTGCTCAACGCGCGGTTCGCGCTGAACGCCGCCAACGCCCGGTGGGGCTCCCTCTATGACGCCCTGTACGGCACCGACGTCATCCCCGAAGACGACGGCGCCGAGAAGGGGTCGAGCTACAACAAGGTGCGCGGCGACAAGGTGATCGCCTACGCCCGCAAGTTCCTCGACGAGGCCGTGCCGCTGGAATCCGGGTCGTGGGCCGACGCGACGGGACTCAGTGTCGAAGACGGCCAGCTCACGGTCGCGACCGCCGACGGCTCGGTCGGCTTGGCCAGCCCGGAGAAGTTCGCCGGCTACACCGGCGAGCTCGGCTCCCCCAGCTGGTCGGTCTTGCTGGCCAATCACGGCCTGCACATCGAGATCCTGATCGATCCGGAATCACCGATCGGCAAGACCGACTCCGCGGGCATCAAGGACGTGGTCCTGGAATCGGCCATCACCACGATCATGGACTTCGAGGACTCGGTGGCCGCCGTCGACGCCGACGACAAGGTGCTCGGTTACCGCAACTGGCTGGGGCTGAACAAGGGCGATCTGTCCGAAGAGGTCCGCAAGGACGGCAAGACCTTCACCCGGGTTCTCAACGAGGACCGCACCTACAAGACGCCCGACGGCGAGGGCGAGCTGACCCTGCCCGGCCGCAGCCTGCTGTTCGTGCGCAACGTGGGCCACCTGATGACCAACGACGCGATCGTGTGGAGCGAAGGCGACGAAGAAAAAGAGGTGTTCGAGGGCATCATGGATGCGCTGTTCACCGGCCTGACAGCGATCCACGGGCTCAAGACCGGTGACGCGAACGGCCCGCTGGCCAACAGTCGCACCGGGTCCATCTACATCGTCAAGCCCAAGATGCACGGACCCGACGAGGTCGCCTACACCTGCGAGCTGTTCAGCCGCGTCGAAGACGTCCTCGGGCTGCCGCAGGGAACCCTCAAGGTCGGCATCATGGACGAGGAACGGCGCACCACCGTCAACCTCAAGGCCTGCATCAAGGCCGCGGCCGACCGGGTCGTGTTCATCAACACCGGGTTCCTGGACCGCACCGGCGACGAGATCCACACCTCGATGGAAGCCGGCCCGATGATCCGCAAGGGCGCGATGAAGAACACCACGTGGATCAAGGCCTACGAGGACGCGAACGTCGACATCGGGCTGGCGGCCGGCTTCAAGGGCAAGGCCCAGATCGGTAAGGGCATGTGGGCGATGACCGAGCTGATGGCCGACATGGTCGAGCAGAAGATCAGCCAACCGAAGGCGGGTGCCACCACCGCGTGGGTGCCGTCGCCGACGGCGGCGACCCTGCACGCGATGCACTACCACTACGTCGACGTGGGCGCCGTGCAAGAGGAACTCGCCGGCAAGAAGCGCACCAAGATCGAAGAGTTGCTGACCATCCCGCTGGCCAAGGAACTGGCCTGGGCTTCCGAGGAGATCCGCGAAGAGGTCGACAACAACTGCCAGTCCATCCTGGGTTACGTGGTGCG
>DASTKA010000375.1:0-9108 GCA_035716165.1 Mycobacterium sp.
AGGCACGATCGTCAAAGTGGACCGGGACGAGGTGCTCCTCGATATCGGCTACAAGACCGAAGGGGTCATCCCCGCCCGCGAACTCTCCATCAAGCACGATGTCGACCCCAATGAGGTCGTTTCCGTCGGTGATGAGGTCGAAGCCCTGGTTCTCACCAAGGAGGACAAAGAGGGTCGCCTGATCCTGTCCAAGAAGCGCGCGCGGTACGAGCGCGCCTGGGGCACCATCGAGGCGCTCAAGGAGAAGGACGAGGCCGTCAAGGGCACCGTCATCGAGGTGGTCAAGGGTGGTCTGATCCTCGACATCGGGTTGCGTGGCTTCCTGCCCGCCTCGCTGGTCGAGATGCGCCGGGTGCGCGATCTGCAGCCGTACATCGGCAAGGAGATCGAAGCCAAGATCATCGAGCTGGACAAGAACCGCAACAACGTGGTGCTGTCGCGGCGCGCCTGGCTGGAGCAGACTCAGTCCGAGGTCCGCAGCGAGTTCCTCAACCAGCTGCAGAAGGGCGCTATCCGCAAGGGTGTCGTGTCCTCGATCGTCAACTTCGGTGCATTCGTCGACCTCGGCGGTGTGGACGGTCTGGTGCACGTCTCCGAGCTGTCCTGGAAGCACATCGACCATCCGTCCGAGGTTGTCCAGGTTGGCGACGAGGTCACCGTCGAGGTGCTCGACGTCGACATGGACCGTGAGCGGGTCTCGTTGTCGCTGAAGGCAACTCAGGAAGACCCGTGGCGCCACTTCGCCCGCACCCACGCCATCGGCCAGATCGTGCCCGGCAAGGTCACCAAGCTGGTTCCGTTCGGCGCGTTCGTGCGTGTCGAGGAGGGCATCGAAGGTCTGGTGCACATCTCCGAGCTGGCCGAGCGCCACGTCGAGGTGCCCGACCAGGTGGTTGCCGTCGGCGACGACGCGATGGTCAAGGTCATCGACATCGACCTGGAGCGCCGCCGAATCTCGTTGTCGCTCAAGCAGGCCAACGAGGACTACACCGACGAATTCGACCCGGCGAAGTACGGCATGGCCGACAGCTACGACGAGCAGGGCAACTACATCTTCCCCGAGGGCTTCGATTCCGAGACCAACGAATGGCTCGAGGGATTCGACAAGCAGCGCGCCGAGTGGGAGGCCCGTTACGCCGAGGCCGAGCGCCGGCACAAGATGCACACCGCGCAGATGGAGAAGTTCGCCGCTGCCGAAGCCGCCGGGCACGCCGAGCAGTCGCCGGGCAACGGTGCTCCTCCGGAGAAGGCGGGCGGATCGCTGGCCAGCGATGCCCAATTGGCCGCGCTGCGGGAGAAACTCGCCGGCAACGCGTGACGTTCTCCTGACCACGCCATGCTGCGGATCGGGTTGACCGGTGGCATCGGCGCCGGCAAGTCGGCGTTGTCATCCACGTTCGCGCGATGCGGTGCCGTCATCGTCGACGGGGACGTCATCGCGCGCGAGGTGGTCCAGCCCGGAACCGCAGGCCTGGCCGCGCTGGTCGAGGCGTTCGGGCGCGACATCCTGCTTCCGGACGGATCGCTGGATCGTCCGGCCCTGGCCGCCAAGGCTTTCCGCGACGACGAGGCGCGCAAGACGCTGAACGGGATTGTCCACCCCTTGGTGGGCAGTCGCCGTTCGGAGATCATCGCCTCGGTGCCCGAGGATTCCGTCGTGGTCGAGGACATTCCGCTGCTGGTGGAATCCGGGATGGCGCCGCTGTTTCCGCTCGTCGTCATCGTGTACGCCGATGTCGAGGTGCGGCTGCGGCGGCTGGTCGACCAGCGCGGCATGGCCGAAGAAGACGCGCGCGCCAGGATCGCCGCGCAGGCCAGCGACGAGCAGCGCCGCGCGGTCGCCGACATCTGGCTGGACAACTCGGGCAGCCCCGAGGAGTTGGTGCAGCACGCCCAGGACGTGTGGAACAACAGGATCGTCCCGTTCGCGCACAACCTGAGCGCGCGCCAGATCGCCCGGGCCCCGGCCCGATTGGTGCCGCCCGATCCGGCTTGGCCGGACCAGGCGCAACGAATCCTGAACCGCCTGAGGACCACCTGCGGTCACCGGGCATTGCGCGTCGACCACATCGGCTCGACCGCCGTGCCGGACCTCCCCGCCAAGGATGTCATCGACATCCAGATCACCGTCGAATCCCTCGCCGTCGCAGACGAACTCGTCGAGCCGTTGCTGGCCGCCGGGTACCCGCGCATCGAGCACATCACCGAAGATGTCGCCAAGAACGACGCCCGCAGTACGGTGGACCGCTACGACCACGAGGACGACACGGGTTTGTGGCGCAAGCGAATTCACGCGTCAGCGGATCCCGGCCGGCCCACCAACGTGCATATCCGGGTGGACGGCTGGCCCAATCAACAGTTCGCCCTGCTGTTCGCGGATTGGCTGACGGCCAACCCCGACGCCCGCGCCGAGTACCTGAACGTCAAGCGGGCCGCCGAAGAAAGCGGCGACGGAGCCGCGGTGGACTACGCCGCGGCCAAAGAGCCGTGGTTCCTCGACGCATACCGGCGGGCGTGGGAGTGGGCCGACTCGACGGGTTGGCAACCTTGATAGCGCAGTTCTAGCCAAGCGCAAACACAATTTCTCATGGCTTTAATACCTTCCGTGCTAAGGGGTTTAGCGAGGAGCCGCCGCGGGTAGTGGCGCCGACTTTGCCCTCGTAGTGACTAAGTAATGCGGCGACGAGACCACCCGAGATTGCAGTAGTGCGCTACTGCGCTCCGCCCACCGCATGCGAGCGACGATTCATCGATTGGAGCGCCAACTGAAGGAGGCGTCGATGAAACGGTTTGCGCGACCCGAAGCGGTGGCCTTTCTGTCGCTCGAGTCCAGCGAGCGTCCCATGCACTTCTCCGCTCTGCAGTTGTTCCGACCACCGCGGGGTTCGGGCCCTGATTTCGCGCGGAATACTTATGAGGCAATGCGGGCGCACCGGGACGTCACGCCAGCGTACGCGGGGCATCCGGCGACGAGTCGGCGTGGAACCAGCCGGTTGCGCTGGACTTATGACGACGACGTAGACATCGACTACCACCTGCGATACACGACGGTGCGGCCGCCCGGAGGCATGCGCGAGCTGCTTGCCTTGGGTGATGAGTTGCATGCCCCACCACTTGATCGGCGTAAGCCGTTGTGGGAATGCCATGTGATCGATGGCCTGAATGACGGGCGCTTCGCGATCCTTTACAAGGTGCACCATGCATTGATGGACGGTATGTCCTGGGCAAATCAGATGCACGCGGCCTTGAGTACTGATCCAGATGACAGCCGGATACGAGTGGGATGGACACGGCAGCCTGAATGCCACCAACCCGTCGCGCAGGCCCGGGCGAGGCGGGTGGGACGGGCCGGACCGGCGAAATTCGTTGCCGACTTGCGCCGGTCAAGCTCGTTGATGATGGCCGCAATGCGCGAACCGCAGTTGATCCCCGCGTTCCGCGCACGTCGAACGATCTTGAACGTTGGGAGTAGTGCTACTGTCCGCCGCGCATGGCAATCCTGGCCGATAAAACGCATACAGGATGTCGCGAATGCGGCAGCAGTGACCGTGAATGACGTTGGCCTGGCGATGTCAGCCGGCGCACTGCGCGAGCTGCTCGCCGAGCGGGACGCGCTACCGGACGTCCCCCTTGTCGCGATGGTTCCGGTCGACTTGCGCAACGAGCAGGATGTCGACGCTAACAACATCCTCGGCATCGCCCTGTGCAACCTTGCCACCAACGTGGACGACCCGGACGAACGGCTGAGAGTCATTCACGCATCGATGCAATACAACAAGCAGATAATCCGAGAACTTCCTCGGCAGTTGGCAATCCACCTGGGCGGACTCATTTGTGCACCGATCAGTGGGAGCAGCGGTTTGCGGGCGAAAATCCCGCCGATGTTCAACGTCTACATCAGTTCGATGCGCGGAAAGACCCAACCGCTATACCGAAACGGCGCCCGACTCGAGGCAGCCTATGGGTGGGCGCCGATGCTGCCGGAACAAGCGCTGATGTTCGGGACGCATACCGATGCCGAGAAACTCGAATTCGGAATCACCGCCTGCTCTCGGGTCGTACCCGACCCCGCACGCTTGCTCGGACAGCTTGAAACCTCGTTAAAGGATCTCGAACGAGCGGTCGGCCTCTGATCATGCGCACCCCATGGGTAGCAACGTCATGCTCCGACAAGAGTGTTGTCGTCAGCGAGGTCGGCAAGTCGTTCGGCGGCGTGGTCGCATTGCGCGACATCAGTTTTGAGGTCCGTCGCGGTGAGGTACTCGGTCTGCTCGGACCGAATGGTGCCGGCAAGACGACCATGGTGAATATCTTGTCGACTCTGACGCGGCCGGATCGCGGTCACGCGTGGGTCGCCGGTCACGACGTAGTTGCTCACCCGGCTGGTGTGCGTCGATCGATCATGCTGACCGGTCAGGATGTGGCTATCGACAATCTCCTGACGGGTCACGAGAACCTGGTGATGTTCGGCCGGCTACTGGGGCTCAGCAAGTCGGCTGCGCGGGCACGGGCGACCGAACTCATCAATGAGTTCGACCTGGGCAACGCCGCCAATCGGCGCGTGGATACCTACTCCGGGGGGATGCGCCGACGAATCGACATCGCGTGCGGTCTGATCGTCCGTCCAGAGGTGGCATTGCTGGACGAGCCGACGACTGGACTGGATCCGCGCGGAAGGCAGAGCATTTGGGATCTAATACGCAACTTCAAGAACGCCGGCATAGCCACGGTTCTGACAACTCAGTACCTCGAGGAGGCCGACGCGCTCAGCGATCGGATCGTTGTAATCGATCGCGGAACCGTCATCGCAGAAGGAACGGCCGATGAGCTCAAGAAGCGCACCCGAGGTGGCTACTGCGAAATAACCCCCCGGGACCCGCGGGACCTGCCCGCCATGGCAGTCGCGTTGGGTTCGCTGCTCCCCGAAAAGCACAGACTGGCAATGGATTTCGAATCCGATCGGATCACCATTCCCGCGCTCGACGGGGCGGGCACACTCATCGAGGCGCTGCGTCGGGTGGGCTCAGCCAACATCGACTTGCTAGACGTTGTGCTGCGGCGGCCTTCGCTCGACGACGTCTTCTTTGACTTGACCGAAGAGTCCTTTACGCGGATGGGCGACCGCTCTGCGGCCGAGTTGATGTCATGACCGCCTGGACGGTGGCGCGGACGAACCCCTCGCCATTTCGGCAATGGTGGGTACTCACAATTCGAGTGATCGTACCCACCGTGCGTAATGGGGAGCTGCTGATCGCAGTCTCAATGTCAGTGGCCTTCACCGCTGGTCTCTATCTCCCGCTCAACCGTGTCATGGCCGCCGTCGTGCAGGGGACCTATGCGCAGTACCTCATGCCGGCGATAGCGCTGCAGGCGGTTTTCTTCGCAGCGATGGCAGGTGCGCTGCGGTCGGCGACGGACTCGGTTCGCGGCGTGAACCGACGATTCCGCACTTTGCCTATTCCGGTTCTGACACCGATGGCCGCCCGCATGTCAGGCAACGTGTACCGATGCGCGACCGCGTTGGCCACCGCGATTTTGTGCGGGCACGTGATCGGGTTCCGGTTCTACCGGAGTGTCGAATGCACAATTGGTTTCTGCCTGTTGGTGCTGCTCATCGGTATCGCGGTGGCTCTCGTAGGTGACCTGATCGGGATGGTGTCCGCGAATCCTGAGGCAACCACCCATGTTCTTCTGCTTCCCCAGATCATCTTGATGACGCTGTCGGTGGGATTCCAGCCTGCGGAGCTGTACCCCGGATGGATCCAGCCATTTGTTCGTAATCAAATCTTTTCTCAGTTCGTATATGCGCTACGCGCATTAGCGGGCGACGCGGCAGGCTCAGCCGCCCGTCCGATCTGGTCAGTCGTCGGGCCGGCATTGGTGTGGCTGCTCGGTATTTCGGCGATTACGTGGCGGTTGTATCTCGCGGTTCACCGGAGGCTGCAATGAACTCTGTGGTGCGCGTAGATCCACATCCGGGTCGCCTGCTGTCGTCTGACAATGCCAATTCTGTTGTAGACCAAGCAGATCGGGAGCGTTCTCTTGGACTGCTCTTCCTGCATACCTGGGTGCAGGCACAGCGATTACTCCTTCAGTGGTGTCACGATATCCAGACAGTCATCCAGGCCCTCATTTTGCCGCCCATGTTCTTGGTGTCCATGAATCTGGTGTTCGGGAAACCCGTTTCGTCGGTCAGCGGTCACAGTGCGCTCTACGGCAGCGTCCCGATGGCAGCGCTCGTCGGCGCCATCTTCGGATCGACGGCGAGTGGAATCTGCCTCATGCGCGAGCGCGACGAAGGTCTGCTGGCCCGATTGTGGGTTCTTCCGGTGAACCGCGCGTCTGGACTGCTCGCGCGGCTAGTAGCCGAGGCCGCTCGGATCCTCCTTACGACTCTGCTCGTCATATGCACCGGGGCTGCGCTGGGTTTTCGTTACCGGCAAGGGATGCTCGGAGCAATGGTGTGGGTGACGGTACCCGTGGTGTTCGGGGTGGCCTTCTCGTTTCTCGTCATCACGATGGCCCTGTACCTGGTGAACACCGTAGTGGTAGAGGCGACCGGGATCGCGGTTACGCTCCTGATCTACTTCTGCACGGGCTTCGTGCCGCTGGCGGAATATCCCACCTGGATTCAGCCGGTCGTGCAACATCAGCCAATGAGCTATGCCGTTGATGCAATGCGCGGATTTTCGTTCGGCGGTCCGGTGCTTGCTCCGACGATCGCAACGTTGTTGTGGTCGGTCGGCGTCGTCGCCGTGTCTGCGGCCCCAATGGCGATCGGCTATCGAAAAGCCAGTACCCGCTAGCAAACGGGCCTAGCTGAGCGGCGCCCCGCACTGCAGCGCACCATTATTGGGATCGGTGTTGCCCAGGGCCGGTCTGACCATCTGGTCGGACTGGACGAAAACGTTGTCGTCCACGTCGATTTCGCAGTGCACGTTCGCCGCGTACGGGAAGTGCACCACGATGCGCATGCCGGCCTGCTGCGGGTCGGGCAACACGGTGTCGGCCTCGAATGCATTGCCCGGCATTGAACTCAGCCCGGCCGTGTTCGTCTGACCGCCGTTGATCACGAACGTGGCCTGACTACCGGTCGTCACGCCGTCGATCCTGGCCCGATAGGTGATGTTGTGCAGATCCGCGCGTGCCGTTGCGGGATTCAATGCGGCGACGATCGTCACCGCCGCGATCGGCAGCAACCTACGGCCTTGGCAGCTCATAGCCGCTGACATTACAGCCGGCATGATCGGCGGGCCAGACGATCCCGCTACGGCTGGCAGTGCGGGCACCACAGGGTCGTTCGCCCACCCACCCGGCCGCGTTCGAGCCGCCTGCCGCAGCGCGGGCAGTGCGGGTCCGGTCCGTCACGGGCCCCGGTGAGCCAGCGGGCCAAGCCCGGCACCCGGCCGTGCCGCACCGCGGTCCGCAGCACCTGCGTCATCGCCCGATGCACGGCCCTGACGTCGTCGTCGTCCAGATCCGCAACCGGAAGGGTGGGCCGCACTCTGGCTCGCCAGCAGATTTCGTCGACGAGCAAGTTGCCGAGGCCGGCGATGACCGACTGGTCCATCAACGTCGACTTCAGCGGCCTGGCACCCCTGGGACGCCCGGCGACCACGTCGCGAAACGCCCGCAGGCCCATGCCCAGCGCGTCGGGCCCCTGCGGGCCCAATACGTCCGCGACATCGTCCTCGTCGTCGGCCAGCCACACGCCGCGCAGCTTTCGCAGGTCGGCGTAGCGCAGTTCACCTTCGTCGAGGGAGATCACCAGTCGCTCATAGTTTTCCGTCTCGGCGCCGGCTGTGGCGTAGTACGGGCGTCCGGTCATGCCACTGTGGATCAGCAGTGTCGGACCGTCGGTGGGCAGTACCAGCCATTTGCCGTGCCGACGCGGGGCACCGAAGCGGTGCCCTAGCAGGCGCCGCGCGAACGCGGCGGGGGAGGCGTTGCGCAGAATCCCGGGGTCGCGGACCTCGACGTGGTCGATTCGGCGGCGGGGCAGCGTGTTAGCGAGCTCGCGCCGGAACCCTTCGACGTCGGGCAGTTCAGGCACGGGGCGTCGGCAATCGCTGGCCCGTCCTGACGTCACGGCGCAACATCAGCGCGTCTCCCTGACCACCTCGGTGGGGTCTTTATCGGTGCGTACGCCGAGATAACGTGGATGGCGCAGCTTTCCGTCGCGGGTCCACTCGGTGAATCCGATCTCGACCACCATCTCGGGCCTGACCCAATGCGCGCCGGCCTCGCGCGCCGAGCCTCGGGCGAAGGGCGATGCGTCTTGCGCGAGCTCGGACAGGCGCTCGTGCAAGCGGTGCAGCGTGGCCTCGTCGAAACCGGTGCCAACCTTGCCGGCGTAGCGCAACTCATCGCCCCGGTAATACCCCAGCAGCAGTGCGCCCAACTCCACCCGACTACCCTTCGGGCCGGTGTAGCCGCCGACCACGAACTCCTGGTCGCGCACGCACTTGAACTTCAGCCAGTTGCGCGAGCGACGGCCTTCGTAGGTGGAGTCGGCCAGTTTCGCGATTACCCCCTCGTCGCCGCGCTCGCACGCGGCCCGGTAGGCGGCCATCCCGTCTCCGATCCGGTGCGTTGCATAGCGCAACGGATCGACGAAGTCAATTGCTCTGCGCAGCAATTTCTTTCGCCACAGCAGTGGCACCTCGACGGTGGACTTGCCGTCGAGATGCAGCAGATCGAAGACATAGTAGTAGACCCGCACCGGTGACGCGCGGGCCACCTCAGGGTCGGTGATGCCCAGCCGGCCCTGCAGTCGGGCAAAGCTGGTCCGGCGGCCCTCGAACGCCACCACCTCGCCGTCCACGATGAAGCGAGTGGTGTGCTGGGCGGCGAGCGCATCGACCAGTTCCGGATAGGTCCCGTTGAGCCGCTGACGATTTCGCGACAACAGCCGTATCCGATCGCCGTCGCGAATCGCCAGGCAACGCATGCCATCGAACTTGCGCTCGAAGATCCAGTGCGGATCGGAGAACCGATCCTCGGTGAGCGTGGCCAGCGTGGGCGCCCGCCATTCCGGCACCGGCTCGTCGTGCAGCGCCTCACGCACAGCGCGCGGCAGGCCGGCGAAGTACGTCATGACGACTGGCC
>DASTKA010000376.1:0-2554 GCA_035716165.1 Mycobacterium sp.
TATTGCCGGGGACGCTCGAGCTCGAAGACACACCGTGGCGTTCGGAATACCTGGATTCGCGCGCCGCGACCATCTACGGCGGCACCGCCGAAATTCAGCGCAACATCATCGCTCGGCGGCTGCTCGACCTCGGGAAGGAGGGAGAGTGACCCCGTCGATGGACGCCGAGTCCGACCCTGAGTCCCTGCGACTGCTCGCGGAGTCGCTGCGGACGACGATGACCGCCGCCTCGGGAGGCAAACTCGACGCGGCGCTGACCGATCTCGGGTGGCGCGACATGCTCGACGAAATGCCTGATATCGCAATCCCACTGGTGTTCAAGCTGCTCGGTGAGACGGGCGCGCACGCCCCCGTGCTCAATGACGTGGTGCTGTGCGCGGCGGGCGACGGGCCCGGGGGCACGCTGCCGCTGCCGTTCGCCGGCGGCTCGTGGGTGCTGTGGGAGCGCCGCGACGGTAACGACATGGCGATCGATGAGCTGCTGCCGATACACCCCGTGCCGCAAGAGGATCCGTTGCCACCGGCCGCGCTGCACGCGGGGTGGCGAGCCCTGGGGTGGTGGCTGGTCGGCACCAGCCGCGCCATGCTGTCATTGGCCCGTCAGCACGCCGTGGACCGGGTTCAGTTCGGCCGGCACATCAGCTCGTTTCAGGCGATCCGGCACCGGTTGGCCGAGACGCTGGTTGCGATCGAGGGTGCCGAGGCGACACTGCAGGTCGCCACGGAATACGCCGATCCGCAGGGACTCGCTTCGCTGTTGGCCAAGGCCGCGGCCGGCCGGGCGGCGCTGACCGCCGCGCGCCACTGCCAGCAGGTGCTCGGCGGTATCGGCTTCACCGCCGAGCACCCGCTGCACCACCACATCAAGCGATCGCTGATTCTCGATGGACTGCTGGGCAGTTCAAGGGAACTGACGCACGAGGCCGGAAAGGCGGTTGTGGCGGCCCGATCCGCGCCCCGGCTCGCACAGCTGTAAGGGTTTTGCGGCGGCCGCCGCGCAAGCAGGCCACGCCGGTGGTGTCCACGTAGACTCGTCCCGACGCCAAAGAGGATGGGACCCCGATGAGTCACCCCGACGCACCACAAAACCAGTTCGGCGTCGCCTCGGTGCTTCTGGGCCTGATCGGACTCATCACCTGCTGGCTGCTGCTCGGTGTGCCTTTTGGCATCGCGGCGGTGGTGACCGGTGACATCGCCCGGCGACGCGTCGCCCGCGGAGAGGCGAACAACCCCCGAACGGCCGTGGCGGGAATGGTTTTAGGGGCGATCGCGATAGTGGCGGCCCTCGTCGCCATCGGCTACTACGCCCGTATGGACGCCCGAAACCACTGATGCGCAGATCAATTGCGCGGTAACCCGAGTACGCGTTCGGCGATGATGTTGCGCTGAATTTCCGACGTGCCACCGGCGATCGTTGCGGCGAAGGTGCGGGTGTACCGGTCGAACCAGCTGCCGTAGTGGCTGTCCAGGTTGAGCGGCGCGAAGGGGGCGGTGACCCCGCGCAGTGCCAGCCCCTCGCCGTCCTTGGCGGCCAGCGCGTCCTCGCAGGCGCGTTGCATCGCCTCCGAGCCGAGCAACTTGAGCACCGACTGGGCGGGCACGTCCTCTTCGCCGCGAGCGGCCTTGGCCAGCGTCGCCGACCCCAATAGCCGCATCGCGTAATAGTCCATCACCAGCGTCGCGTAGCGATCGCGCTGCACGGCCCCCGACGGCCTGGACTCAACGGTCAACGCGCGCAACATGTCCGCGTAATCCAGCCACAGCATCGCGCGTTCATGGCCCAGCGAACCGGTCGCGACGCGCCAGCCCGCATTGAGCTCCCCCACCAGGTTCTCAACGGGCACCCGCGCGTCGGTGAAGAACACCTCGTTGAAGTCGACGTCTTCGATGTCGCCCACCGAGGCGAACGGACGGCGGACCACACCGGGGGTGTCGGTGGGAATCAGTAAAGCGCTGATGCCCTTGTGTTTTGGCGCATCCGGATCGGTGCGCACGAATGTCAGCAGCACATCGGCGTGATGGGCGCCCGACGTCCATACCTTCTGCCCGTTGACGACGAAGTGGTCGCCATCGGAATCTGACGAGCGCACGGCGCGCGTCTTCAGCGACGCGAGATCCGAGCCCGCGCCGGGTTCGCTCATTCCCAGCGACGCGGTGATCTCCGCGCGCAGGATCGGCACCGCCCAACGCTGCTTTTGTTCGGGAGTGCCGAACGACAGCAGTGACGCCGCGATGATGCCCACACCCTGCGGATTGAAACTCTGATAGATACGCCGCCGCGACAGCTCTTCCTGATACACATATTGCTGCAACAGGGTGGCGTTGCGCCCGCCGAACTCCGGCGGATTGCCGGGCTGTAGCCAGCCGCTGTCGAACAGCAGGCGTTGCCATTGCCGGGCCCAGTCCGGGATGTCCGAACTGGACCGTGGCCGCACCAGCGCCTCGGCCTCGGAGGGCAGATGCGCGTCGAGGAACGCCACGAATTCGGCTCGGAACGCCTCCACATCGGCGTCAAACGTCAGCTGCACGGCACTTCCCGGGATGGTCCTGAACA